>CAMPJM010000085.1 GCA_946886805.1 uncultured Flammeovirgaceae bacterium
AATAATTAATTCAGCTGGGTTAAAATGCTTTTAAAAGTAACGAAGTTATTAAGCTTAAAAACAACGCTCAAAATTAACCTTGGCAAGTCCTGATTAACTATATGGTATTTAACGAAGTGGGATGGGCTATCAGAACAAAACCTTTCAAGTTCAATAATTTTTCCACCCTGTTTCCTGCTTTGCTTAGCGAACAAACTAACCCAATTCTTATGATATGGAAAAACTACACCGGCACATGATGCTAATAAAAGTGTCGATAAATAAGTATAAGTCTATGGTACTTTAACCCAACTTGGCTATCTTGTAAATTAATATCCAATATATCAGCAAGTTAAAAAATCAGTGGTACACTACATATTTTTTAATAGCTTTTTGCGTGTTTTCGCATCCTGTAGCCGCGTAGATTTGCTGTACTTCTTTGATAGGTTTTGAGGGTTTTCTCAGATGGATATCCTTCTTGTCAGTTGGTAGTTCTATTGTCTGGATTGTTTGTGTGGACATGATGCGCAGAATTTTTTTCCAATCATGGTTGATGCCTTTCTCTTTTAACATATGCCGGATTGTATTGACCAGTTGATAGGCCAGTATGGTCAGATAGATATGTGCTTCTACCCTTTCATCGTTCTGATGGAACACCGGCCTGATGCTTAAGTCAGACTTAAGGCACCTGAAAGTGGATTCAACTTCCCTGATGGTATTGTAAATATCCCAAAGTTCCTTTTCCTTTGGGTCTTTATAACTGGTGCGGATAAAATAAACCCCTTTTTCCTTATCTTGCTTAACAGGGTTAGGCTTTAACCCCCATTTTATATCTGTGGCCAAGCCTTTGTCCTGTTCCACAGTAACCTGGTACTTACCTGATGCCCTGCTGTGTTTTTCTTTTGTCCGGCCGATCCGCTCCCATACTTTTTCAATTTTTTTGGTTCCACCTTTTCGGCTCAGCGCAGCCTTGATATTTTCCAGTTCTTCTTCAAAACGCTTATTGAGCTTTACTGCCATTGATGCTTCTTTTTTTCTTTTGGCATCGCTCTGTACATACATCCAGGTGTCAGGGCTGTCTTTGGGCTGGAAAACCGCTAGTTCTACCGTGTTTTTTTCTCTATCGGTAAACTGGCTAACCTTTGTTGTTGCCTGATAATCCTTGAGCCTTTTACGGGACACGCACACGTAGTCATAGCCTTTCCCTGTGATGAGCTCCAGGTTTTCCTCCGTTGCAATCCCCGCGTCCATCACAATGGTTTTTTTGGCTTTACCACTATGCTTTTCCAGGTCGGCAAGCATATCGGAGAGCGTACCGGTATCCGGCTTGTTGCCCTCATAAATACGGGAGTGGCGGATAAAGCCCTGGGCATTAATTACTCCTGTGAATACCACCAGTGGACAATCGCTCCTTTTTTCTTTGCTTCTGCCATGACAGGCTAGTTTACTGCCCCTTTTCCCTGTTCCAAAGTAGGTGTTGCTGATGTCAAAAATAACCAACTTGTCTTCAATGTCAAAAAGGTCTGTCACCCGGTTATAAAGAAACTTGTCAATCTTGTCCTTGTGGTTATATAGTTGATCACTGACCGAGTAAAGCTGTTTATGGGTGATAGGGGAACGATAATCAAAACAGTTGGTCAGTTCGCTGTTCATATCCAACAACTGTGCGGTTTTGTGCTCGGAGCTGGAGAAAATGGCCCTTGCTACAATAGCTATCAATGCTTTGTCAGCCTGCTTGCCCGCAAACCCCAGACCAAGTAGACATTCCCTTAGTTTGAGCTTGTCCAGCACTTGCTTACATAAATGCTCGCTCCCAAATGTTTTTACATCGCTTACTTCCAGTCCTTTAACATCCACGTTGTGCATCTCCGCCCTTTCGGGCGCCGGGGGAATGGATACCTGATCGGGCCCGGGTTCACCATATTTGATCAGGTATTTTTCATAAAGTGAAGATGCCAGTAGGCGTAAAGGTTCGGCAACTTTCTCGGAAAAAATGTAAGCCTGACGAAAAATCTTGGATCTAAGGATATCCAGCACGATTTTACGGTTCTCCTTACCGGCTAAAAGAGGATCTGAACCTAAATAGAGGATTACGTTCTGTTTCACTTTCCCATCGATCCTGGAGGTTTGAACCAGGTTATACTGGAAAAATATTTTGCTGTCTTTACTTCGTTGCTTTTTGACTTCCCTGATGAACATACTGCAATATAGGAAACATCAACCAAACAAGCAAAAACCGTACATCACCACAAACGGGAACCTCCCCCTAAAACCCCTTTTTAATAGCGTATGGTTGGTTTTGATATTGAAAATTTAGCAAATTAGAATGGGGTAGAGCCAAGTTGGGTTAATATTAAGTTGGCTAAATAAGGCGTTAATAGGTGCTTCATAAACCGAGAGATCTTATTCCAGCCTTTGGCCATGGTCTATATTAGATGAGTAGAGCTTTATTACTTACTTCAGTTTAAGGCAAGGAATTTAAAGAACCTTAAAGGAAATTCTTATATGGTGGTTAAAAAGTTTTGCAGTACTACTTTTTATAACTGTAGTGTTTTTGTTTTACTAAAAAAAATTAACACCAACGGCACTTTTTAACATTATGGTAAAATAAGATTGGAATTGGTATATAATGAGGAATGTAATTTTCAGTCGAATTCATAGCTTGTAGAATTGATAAACAGAGCGTTCAAAGGATAAATTTAATCTTTAATATAAAAGTTATAGCACACAGTTTATCCAACGGTTATCTCATATCATGCTGTAATATTTTAAACCAAAATCATTACTCGGTATTAACTCTATTCAATAAGTGATGATTTTAAAAAGCAAAAAAGTTATGAAGAAACTTTTATTTTTATTTATGTGTGGGATAATATCTGTCCAGACATCTGCTCAAAAGCAGGTTTATATCCCGAACGAGTTCAGTGATCCAAACAATCCGTTTCATGAATGGTCCTGGGGTAAAACTTACCAATCTGAAAACTTTGTAATATTTTGGGGTAACGAGGTTGGTACCAATCCTGAGACTCATCAAAATCCGGATTTGCAATTTGTGCCGAGCGAAGTTGCTGGGTATTTAGAGCAAAGTTTTACCAAGTTTGTTACTGAACTTGGACTTGTTTCAAATGATCCTAGTACAAATTTTGGTACTTATAAAACAGTAATTGTCATGGTTGGGACTTTCACCAATGACAATGGTGGCTTTGCAACGGGCGCTAGTTATGATAACACCATTGGGGCTATGTGGGTTCATCCTAATGCAACCAGGGATGGCGGCACCTTGTCTCATGAATTTGTACATACGCTGCAAAACGTGAACTTTATTCAGGAGAACACTGGGGGAGGCGGTTTTATTAATAACGACGCCAGTGGTTGGTTTTGGGAGTGTCATGCTAACTTCATGAGAAATCAACAGTTTCCCGAATTAGCTTCAGGAGATATGCCTCGGTGGTTAGCAACACGTCATTATCAGCTCAGTTCCACCCGGCATCATTACAGTTCTTTCAAGTGGTTGCAACATATACAAAGCACCGAAGGAATTAATATGGTCAATCGCCTTTGGAGAGAATCTAATACTGGAGAGACACCTGTAGAAGCTTTCAAGAGGCTGAAAGGCTTTAGTCAAACTCAGTATAATAATTGGATGTATGATTACGCAAAAAGAGAGGCGAATTACGACTATTCTGCTATGGATTTTGGTCAGCAAATCCGTGACGGTTTAAATGATTTGAAGAGTAATCCTAACACTAATCATCTGGTATGGAAGGAGTTTGCAATCTTAGACCAGGTAAATGCTTCAAATGGAAGGTATGCTATACCTGATTTTCTGGCCCCACAGCAAGGCGGAATGAATATTATTCCACTGTATACAACCTGTGTTAGTAAAACGGTCCACATAAAATTTAAAGGCCATACGGAGGTTAATAGTGTAGCTGGCTGGAGATGGGGTTTTGTAGCAGTTAAAAACGACGGCGTTAATGTTCGATATGGGACAATGCAGAGCGCCAGCGATGGAGAGGCATCATTTACCTTAGCAGCAGATGAATCTCAGATGTATCTGGTAGTAGTTGGAGCGCCGACTACCCGTACGGATCATGCTTGGGAACCAGGCTGGCCAAAGATTCAGCGTTTTCCTTATGAACTCAGAATTGAAAACGCACTGCCGGAAGGGTATCAAGATAACTTCAGAGGATATTTGAAGACGCTTTATCCCGGAGCGCCACATTCAAATGGTGGAGGATGGGTCGCAAGCACTGCTTCTGTAGCTTCTTCAGTATATGTCGGTCCTAAGGCCTTTGTCTTGGGAAATGCTAATCTATCCGGCAACGTTCGGGTGGAAAAGACTGCCCGTCTGGAAGGTATAACTGCTAGTGGCGATGTGTTGTTTAGTGGTGAAATTAACGTGAAGGGGGGTACTTATTTAAACAATGCTAAGGTACTCGAAGGAGCCGTGTTGATGGATTGCAATGCATCAGGAAATGCAGTCTTGAAGGGTAACTTTTTGTCCTTTGGATCCTCATTTGGAGGAAGCGGTGTGATTGCCGGTGGAGATGGAGAGATAGGTAACTGTTCTACTGCTGGATTATATTTGCAGTCACCTCACCCAAACAACGGCAGGTCTAGTTGCGATGGTAAAGGTGCCAGTGATCCTTCTAACATAGATGTGAATAGCCCCTACTCATTATTTACGGATAATCAGATGGGCTGGACTGCTTTAGGTTGCGGCGGAGGAGGCACACCAGTAGATAATTTAGGCATGTCTGCAACTCCTTCTACGTCTTATGTATCACCTTGGGAAACCTTGGCAGCGATAAACGACGGATATACACCGTCTAACTCTAATGATAAGTCAAATGGAGCTTATGGAAATTGGGACAATCCGAATTCTCTTCAGTGGGTGCAGTATGACTGGACGGAGAATAAAACCATTACCTCTGTTGATGCGTATTGGTTTGACGATAACGGCGGAGTGCTTACGCCTACCACCGCGTATCTTGAATTCTGGAACGGTACTTCATGGATTAATCTTGGTAGCATTCCATTAGTCAAAAATGTGTTTAATACCTTAGGTAATTTTGAAGTAACTACAAAGCGGTTGAGAATATCAATGAAAAATACCTCTCAGTCTACTGGTATCCTTGATTGGAGAGTTTACGGGTCTACGCCCACTACTGTAACTAATCTGGCTCTTACAGCTACAGAGTCTACGTCTTTCGTATCTCCTTGGGAGACACTTTCTGCTGTAAATGACGGCTTTACACCAGCAAGCTCCAATGATAAGTCCAATGGAGCTTACGGTAATTGGGATACTCCAAACACTTACCAGTGGGTACAATATGAATGGGCTCAGACAAAAGCAATTACCTCAGTAGAAGTTTACTGGTTTGACGACGATGGCGGAGTGAGAACACCTACAGAGGCTGTAGTAGAATATTGGAATGGTTCATCCTGGATCAACTTAGGAGGTGTACCGCTTCAAAAAGATGCATTCAATAATACCAGCATTGGGTTAGTAAATTCCAAGCGGATAAGGGTGCGAATGAAGAATAATACACAATCTACCGGTATTCTTGAATTCCGGGTGTGGGGTACAACTTCATCTTTTGCCAGTTCAATGACAGATCCCTCATTAAAGAGCAAGTTAAGTGTACAACAGGATAGTAGTAACGGTATACTAATTTATCCAAACCCTGCAACTACCCGCTTTACGATCAACCTGAACGGATTTGAGCAGGATGAAAATGTTAGGTTGGAGATCCAGGATCTTCAGGGTAAGAATATTTTTGTTGAAAATCTGGGCAAAACCCGAAACAAAACTTTTGAAATAGCAAAGGTGGGACTGATCGGATCGATTTATATTTTAAGGGCTGTGAGTAATAGTCAGACCGTTAGTCAAAGGTTCATTATAAGGAACTAATTGGTTCAAGAGAATAGGAAATTCTAAAAGATCTTTTTTGACCACTAAGTTGTTAACAGTTTGATTAGTTTTTGTTGAAGTTGGTTAAAAAAACTGTGATGTGTTTGACGAATGCTTTTGAGCCGAAGAGCATTCGCCAGATACACATTAGGTTGAAATTACTAGTACAATAACATCTTTTTATACCTAACAAGCCTCATCCAAAAAGGATTACATAGTACTATCAAAAGGTAAATTAGTATTCTTTGTTAGGTGATTTTTATTTAAATTTATATGACAAAATAGTACAATTCATGAAAAAATTAGATTCATGAGAAAACAGGCAAAGTAAAACATGTATTTAATATTTAAGGCTGACTTTGAGGTATTATTATACAATTCCTTACTGATGTATGAAATTTAATGATATTTTGGTGCAAAAAAATTCAAGTGGTAAATTAAAATAAATAATATGATGCGAAAAATTACAAGTTGTTTACTAAAAAGCGTTCCAATCGTTTTTGCTCTTTTATTAATCCAGGAAGTGGGATATAGTCAAAGGATTATAAAAGGGATAGTTACGGAAGAGGAAACCGGTGAGGCTATTATCGGTGCAAATATTATAATAGAAGGAACTTCAGAGGGAACATCTACTAACGTAGATGGAAGGTTCTCAATAGGCTTGGAAGATGAAAATGCCATTTTGCTAATTTCTTCTATAGGCTATAAATCCACCACAATACCTGTTGCGGGAAAAGATTTTCTTGAAATTAAGCTTGAGGTGGATGTAAATGAGCTGAAAGAGGTGGTAATAAGCGTAGGTTATGAAAAAATTAAAAAAGAGTTAAGTGTAGGGGCGGTTTCATCAATTAGCGGAGATGAGCTAAGCCAGCTTCCAACTACAACAGTGGATCAGGCATTGCAAGGACGAGTAGCTGGCTTAAATGTCCTGAGGGTAGATGGGAGGCCGGGAAGTCAGGGAATCTTCACGGTAAGAGGAAATACCTCTATGGTTTCAGGAACTCGTAGCCAACCGCTATACGTAATAGACGGTGTAATTATGGATCCGGAGGTGAGCGGAGCCGCACAGGCGGGCCTCAATCCATTGGCTTTGCTTAACACCAATGACGTTGAATCTATAGAAGTTTTGAAAGATGCTGCATCAGCGGCAATCTATGGCGCGAGGGCCGCTAATGGGGTAATAATTGTCACAACCAAAAGGGCAAAAAGTAATAAGCCTCAGATAAATATACGTTCCCAGGTCGGCGTCTCTTCCCGTCCTGCATTAAGGCCCGTGATGGTAGGTGCTAAAGAACGGCGCTTTAAAATGGATTATCTGAATAGCAATTTAGATGTTTATGACCAACGCAGGGACCTATCCATGATGCTTACGGATAGTTTAAATCCGGCCTTTAATAATAATTCTGACTGGCAAGAAATGTTAATGCAAACGGGTGTTTTTAAAGAAATTGACTTGGGGGTAAGCGGACGAACTGAATCATCAGATTATCGGTTTTCTTTAAATTATTACAATGAAGAAGGGGTTGTTAAAAATTCCGGGTTTTCAAGATATTCAGCAAATCTTTTTTATAATTTCAGACCCATAGACAAGCTTAAGGTAAGCACCAGTATAAGCTTCAACCAGATTGGCAGAAAGCAAGGGAATGGAGATTATCTATTTCGTTTCTCTGGATGGAATTTTCCATCATCCTTCTGGCAAATAACGGATACGGAAAGAAAATTTCACACTGGTGCACTTGAAGATGCAAGAAATAAGAATGATTTTTTTAATTTAAATGGAAACTTAAATTTGCAATATTCAATTCTGGAAAATCTTACCTTTACCAGTAATCTCGTGGGAACCTTCAGCTACCACCGAACAGATAGGTTTGTGCCGACTGAAGTGAGCAAAGACAAGATCGCAAGGGCTTATGGCTCTAGCTTAGATAACCGCTACGTTTCTTTGGAGAATTATATAAATTACAATGCCTCTTTAAATGATGCTCATAACGTGAGTCTGGTTTTAGGTCAGAGTTTTGAACAACAATACATGGCTGAGCAGTCGGCAGAAGGTAGAAATATCCCCGTTAATGCCATAAAAAATATTCAGGGCTTACCTGATTTGAATACTTCTACTACCACTTATAACGGAGAGCGTTCACTTGCCTCCTTTTTTGGAAGAATGAGCTACGACTATAAAGGGAAATATATCTTATCGGGGAGTTATAGAATGGATGGTTCTTCCCGCTTTGGAAAAGACAATCGTTGGGCTCAATTTTCATCTCTGGCGGGAGGCTGGATATTATCTAAGGAATCATTTTGGCCAACATCGGGTGCTGTTCCATTTTTTAAGATCAGGGGCAGCTTTGGTGTAACAGGGAGAGAACCCGGTAATTTTTACCAGTCCATGCAAAGTTTGCGTAGCGATTTTAATTATTTTAATGGGACTGCTACTCAATCTTATAATGGTGGCGGATATGTCGTACCTAATTATTTATCGGACGTTTCTTCACCCTTGCTGGGTTGGGAAAGGTCTACTCAAACCAATTTTGGAGTAGAGATTGGCCTTTTCAAAGACCGCATCAGGCTTACCGGAGATTATTATAATAAGTATACTGCAGACTTGTTATATAGGCGTTCTATTCCGGCTATCACAGGTTACACTAATGCTTTGGATAATGCTGTAGATGTGCTCAATAAAGGCTGGGAAATTGCGCTTACTACTACGAACGTCCGCACTAAATCAGGCATCAGCTGGACGTCGAATTTTACAATCGCACAAAATAAAAATGTTGTGGCAAAGCTGCCTGGGGGAAGGGACCTAAATGACGGATGGTTCATGTTATCGCAGGGGCAGCCATTATATACCTATAGAGTGTGGGAAATGGATGGGGTGTACGCATCAACAAGGGACGTTCCGGTGGACCCGGTGACAGGTCAAAGGATCAGGCATGCGTGGGCCGGTGGCAACCAATACAGCGGGGGAGATCCCAGAAGGATAGATCAGAATGGGGATTACGTTATCAACGATAATGACTTTGTGTCTTACGGGAATCCAGACCCCAAATTTTATGGCGGCCTAAATAATACCTTTACCTATAAGAACTTTGACCTGCAGGTATTCTGTACCTTTATTTATGGTAGGAACATTATTAACGGATATCTCTCAGATAAACTAAACGGAGCATCCCGTAACGCTAATCTAAAATGGGGTGGCATCTCTGGACCTGCATCAGATTTGGGAGATTATACCTTTTGGGAAGGCCCAACAGACGTAGAGGTGGCGGATTATCCAAGGATAATTCCTGCCGATGTAGATCAATGGCATATTCAATCTTCGCAATTTGTGGAAGATGGTAGCTTCTTCAAAATAAAATTTATCAGCTTAGGATATAATTTACCTTCCGAGGTCGCAAAACGGATGGGAATATCGAACGCAAGAATCTGGGGAACTATGGACAATGTATGGGTTCACACGAAGTCTACCCTTTTAGATCCGGAGGCGGTTGCCCATAATGGATATGCTTCCGCGAATGCATACCCTATACCCCATAAGTTTGCATTAGGATTACAGCTTTCATTTTAAAATTAAAGAATATGAAAAATATAAAATTATATTTACTTATGTCGCTGTTACTACTATCGGTTGCCTGCGAGGATTTTCTAGAGAAAGAGCCTTATCACCAGCCTGTCCAAGAAAATTACTGGCAAACCGGAAATGATGTGGAGAAGGCTTTAAATGGTGCATATGCACTTTTAAGAGTGGCTTTTAATGATAAAGTAGCCTACTATACTTATGGAGATGTTCCCTCAGATGAATTTAATTTTGCTGGATTTGAAGATTATAATAACGTCAGGATGTTTAATCTTGGAGAAAGATTAAATGAAAACAGTGCTTATCGAACCATCGTTCATTTACGAGATTGGACCGGTTATTATAGGGTAATAAATCATGCGAGCAATATCATTGAGAAAATTGAGCAAGTTCCGGTGGATGATTTTAATTCGCTTCAGGAAAAAGAAAATATGCTGGGCGAAGCACATTTTATTCGCGGTTTTACCTATTTATACATGACCAGAATCTGGGGAGATGTGCCTTTAATAACAGATGCAATAGAAGATCCGGTATATCAACCTTATCTACCTAGGGCTGAGAAGGAACTTGTCTGGACTCAAATTGAACAGGATCTTCTTATGGCTGCGGAGAAGATGAGCTGGAGTTATAACAAAGGCGCAAATAATGCAGTGCGAGGAGGAAAAGGAGCTGTATTTGCTACTTTAGCACACTTGTATGCCTGGGTGGGCGATTATAAAAAAACAGCCATTGCAGCAGATTCGGTGATTCAGCATGGAAACTATAATTTGGTCAATGGAAGTAATTATGAGGATATTTTCGATTTTCCCACCCAAGAAAATATTTTTGAAATAGCCATGAACGTGGAAGATGAGGAAGAATTTACTGAAGGTGGTGAGTTTACTATTGGCAGAAAATTATTAAAATTTCCGTATACAGTTCACAGCTGGCAGGTAGAACCGGAATGGAGAATAGAGGTAACCAGATTTAGAAATTTATACAACATTGAAGATGGACAAGTAGCCGACAGTGTAGAAGATTTAAGAATCCAATCGGTTTTCCGGGACATAGGTTCTTTTATGCCGGTTTGTATTAAATATGACAATACAGGATATGAATTTCCTGAACGAAATGCTAACTTTTATGTGAGTAACAATATTATCGTCTTTCGCTTGGCAGGTATAATGTTATTACGCGCCGAAGCACTGGCTGTGTTAGGACAAGATGGAGCGGCAAAATCGCTTCTGGATGCGGTGCGGATGAGGGCGGGGCTTCCTCCATACGATGGGGATAATAGTCTATTTATGGCCGTAATGGAAGAAAGAGCACGTGAATTGTTTTGTGAAGGTCATCGCTTCTTTGACATGATTCGTCTGAAAAGACAGGTACCTGAATTTCAATTTCCTTTTATTAATGATGCTGATTTTGCGGCTGGTAAATACTATTGGCCTGTTGAGCCTCTTCTTAGGTCTAATGACCCTGCCCTTGAACAAACTGAATTCTGGAGAAGTCAAATGTAAATTTTTATGATCATGAAAAAGTATATATTTTATCTAATGTCATCCGCCTTATTTTATTTAGTAAGCTGTGAGGAAGCCCCTTATTTAGATGATGAAGGCTTACACAATCCACAAATTAGTGTAAGCAAAACCGAACTGCTAGAGCAAAACAGTTGGCAGCTTTTTGATACTTTGCTGCTTCTGATAGATTATCATGATATGAGAGAAGAGGTCAATAGTGCCCCAACGTTTTTTGCAGTTACTGATTTTTCCTTTAAAGATTTAAATATTCCTTTAGATTCTTTATACAAAAGATATCCCGCTGATACATTAAGGGATTATATTTTTAACGAAAAAATTCGCCTTGAAGATTATGACCGTGATTCACCGAAGCTTATTACCAGCGCTTCAGGTAAGACTTTTCAGGTTTTTGTTAGAACTGACAACGATTTTTTTGTAGACGACCGATGGAGTAGCGTAGAGCCAAATTTCCTTTATCTTTCCAAGGTTGTAGGAAGTGTGGATCCTTACGGGGTAGACCCATTAACAATTCCGGCTCAGGAGAGGGATTTAAATATCAGAGCCCAAACCCAGGGAATTATAGACCCTAATGGCAATATGCTGCACGTCCTTAGTAATTTACACACTTTTGGATTTAATTAACTGAAAACCAATATTAATATGAAACTATATAATTTTTATAAAGGAT
>CAMPJM010000086.1 GCA_946886805.1 uncultured Flammeovirgaceae bacterium
CTTTAAGGTTCTTAATTATATTGCAAAAAGGGGGATTAGCTCAGTTGGCTAGAGTGTCCCGAATGCTTTCGGGAGGGTCGTCGGTTCGAATTCGGCATTCAGATAGATATTGCTTTAAGGTTCTTAATTATATTTGCAAAAAAGAGGGATTAGCTCCAGTTGGCTAGAGTGTCCCGAATGCTTTCGGGAGGGTCGCCTGTTCGAATTGGCATTCAAGACAGATATTGCTTTAAGGTTCTTAATTATATTGCAAAAAGGGGGATTAGCTCAGTTGGCTAGAGTACCTGCATGGCATGCAGGGGGTCGCCGGTTCGAATCCGGCATTCTCCACTTTTTTCAAACCTTTTATGGAGTATTTTTTGTACATTCTCTACTCTCCATCTGCGGACAAATATTACGCTGGATCTTCTTGTGATCTCGAAAAGAGGTTAGCCCAACATAATGCTGCAAGAAATAAGTCGACAAAACATGGTATTCCTTGGGAAATAGTCTATACTGAAGCTTTTACTACCAGGTCGGAAGCTCTAAAGCGAAAACTGGAAATTAAAAGAAAAAAAAGCAGAAGATACATCGAATGGCTACTTAGCTCAGCTGGATAGAGTGTCCCCTTCAGGGTTGAATTCCGTATTTATTTTCTGTTGCTATTCATGTTAAAGCCTTTCAGGCTTTTTAGATCCAGCGCAAAATATGGAAATGCCCGTTTGGGTTATTGCAATTTGCTAGGGCTTAAATAAGTAAACAAACAACCCATAACAAGCATTCCCTGTACTGGGATCCCTACAAATAACAGCCGAGCCTGAATACCATCTCAGTAGCCCATAAAAATCTTGCTGGTGTTTTGCTCATATCAACATAATAGCTATACTCTTAAATCTCGATCATCCGGAAAGTCAGATTTATTCTCTCTCGTTTTTTCAACCTAGTCGGGGGCAAACGATGGAGCCAATTCGTTTGTGTTTTATCCTTCATCACCAACAAACTTCCATGCTCAAGGACCAGTGAAATTGTTTCTTTTGTTTGTTTATGTTTAAAAGAAAAGTTTCGCTCTGCGCCAAAGCTCAAAGAAGCTATTGCTCCATTCTTTCTCAATGCTTTTTCCGCATCGCTGTGCCAGGCCATACCTTCATTCCCATTGTGATACAAATTGAGCAGACAAGAATTAAATTTCTCACCTGTTTTTGCCTCCACTAATGTTTTTAGTTCAAGCAATTCCTTTGTCCATCCCAGAGCTTGCTTGGTGGTATTGGAATAATTATAATCAAATTGACTATCACCATACCAGGCTACTTTCCTCTTGGTTATTATGTGCTTACCAAAAATAACCGCCTCATCATTTTTCCAGGCAATAGAATTTAACAGACAATCAAAATAATCATTTGCCTTTGTGGTCGGCAATATTTTTCCAAAATAATTTACTACCCCATCTTTAGGCAGTAGGTTATTGTTTTCAGCCGTTTCATTGCTAAATAGATCCATTTCTTTAGTTTTTTAAAGTGGTCTGTGAGGACACAGGATCACGGAGGCGGTGATTTTTATAATCAGCTTTCATACAATGGCCACAGGGTCGGAAACCATTCTCCTTGGCCTCTTGAACTGAATTAAAGAACACTCTATTTTCCTTTTTCATTCTTTTTCCGGAGGAACACTGTAGTGTACCAAAAATCTTCAACTTGCTATTACCGCCAAGGCAGATAATTTTATTCTTAATTTGATTTCTTAAATCCTCGTCAGTTAAATTGCTATGGTATTTCATCTAACTTATTGCGTCATGAAAAATAATTCCGAGGGTATGTCTTTCTCCTTTATGGATTTCACTTACCCCATGTTTCATATTGACCCGATAATACCCTTTATTGCTTTTTACGGGTCTGAAATTGGTTGTAAAAACCAACATTTCTCCTTTTTTAGGCTTCAGAACAATAGCCTTCGATTGTGCTCTTGGTGTTTGCTGTGTTAGTACGAATTCTCCACCGGCATAATCAACATCAGGTTCATTTAAAAATAATACTACTTGAATCGGGAAAAATATATCGCCATAAAGGTCCTGATGCAGTGTATTGTAGCCACTTTTCCCATATTTCAGGGTTAAAACTGTTGGCTTTAATTGACCGTTTGCGTGACAAAGCTTCTGTAGCGCTTGAAGAGAGTCGGGAAATACGGTTGCGATTTTAAGCACTTTCATCCAGGAATTTGCGATGGGAGCAAGTTTAGGATAAATAGTCTCCCTAATTTCCTGTATCAAATCCGGTAGGGGATAGCTATAATATTTGTATTCTCCCAGTCCAAACCGATAACGCTCCATAACCACCGTCTTCCGAAAGAATTTACTGTCTCCATATTGCGCCTTCAGCTTTTCGCATTGTTCATTTGTTAGCAAACCCGGGAGAATTGAATAGCCTTTTGTATGCATTTCTTCAGTTGTTTTTTCGAAATCCATTTGAGCTATTTTCTGCTTTATACTTTCATAATTTGACATAACACATTTCCTGATTTAGCATGCAATTAAACTTCCTGGCTTATTCTAGCTGCTTCCCAACCTATGAGAGATGTTTTCCTTGTAGTCCCCCACATATAGCCTCCCAGTTTACCACTTGATTGGATTACCCTATGACAGGGGATCAGAAAAGCAATGGGATTTTTCCCGATGGCAGTACCAACCGCCCTGGATGCTTTACTGCTTCCCAACCTTTGGGCAATTGAACCATAAGTTGTAAGCCCGCCCATCGGTATAGTAAGAAGTGTTTCCCAAACCTTCAACTGAAAATCCGTTCCTTTTAGATGTAGCTTTATTTGGGGCAGTTTACTCCAATCATGGGAAAATATATAAAGAGCATTCTGCTGGATCACATCATGCATCTGTTTAAATTGAGCGTTTGGAAATTGGTTTTGCATCAATGAAAAGGCATTAGCTTCATCCTCAACGAAGGCCATATAACAAATCCCCTTTGGTGTAGAAGCTACTATTATATTTCCGAAAGGACTTTCTGCAAAGCTATAATTGATTGAAAGGTTTTTCCCGCCGGTTTTATATTCAGCAGGTGTCATACCTTCAATATTGATAAATAAATCATGAAGCCTTCCTGTTCCTGAAAGCCCAGTTTCATAGGCGGTCTCAAAAAGTGTGGCCTGGCTGTCTTTAAGCAATTTCTTGGCATGTTGGATACTTGTATATTGCAGGAACTTTTTCGGACTTGTACCTGCCCATTCGCTAAAAAGGCGATGAAAATGATAGGGGCTTAAATGCACTTTTTGGGCTACTTCATCTAAATTGGGTTGGGCCTTAAAGTTTAACTTTATAAAATCTATTGCTTCGGCAATACGCTGGTAATTGATTAATTCCTGATCATTCATAACTTTATCTTTATTGTAAAGCAAAAATAAAACCCCTTTGCGTATGGCGAAACCCGAAACTTGCTAAAGAGGATTCTCCTTCAATAGCTTTTCAACCCTTTTGAAATCTATCTCCCCATTTTCCGGGGTTTCTAAGAAATAATCCGATTGCCACTCCTGAGTCTTTTTGGCTTGCTTGCTGGTTGGCTTATCCCAGGGAGGATAAACTCTTATGGCTCTCTTTCCCTCCTTTGAATCATCCGAAATCACACCTTTCTTATGTAGAATAGATTTCGGAAATATAAACTGACCGAAATGGGACTCATTCCTGGTGCTGATAATAAACAGATCTATCTCATCAGAAACATCAAATGGCTGAATAGGTCCTTGCACACTCCTCTTCCACAAGGTTACAAACTGCCCTGATTTTGTTGGCGTTGTTTTGGCGATTCTATATTTGATGGACAGCTGATTCAGTTTGAAATTAAAAGCTCCATATTCTGCACTTTCTTTTTCCGGAATAAGCTCGCTCAAATCAAAACCACTTTTATTAAAAATAATTTCATTGATGATTAAAAGGTCTTTTGGGATGATATTCGAATGTGAGGAAGGTTTTACAGTTGTCATTTAATTACCAAATCGATTTGCCTATTTACCTTATACCATTACAACTGCAATACGTTTAATTACAGAAGAATAATTAATCATCTAATAGAATAATTCTTGCAACTTTTTCAAAACTGCTTCCAATTCCATCAAAATTATTATCATCAATATGTAAATTTATTTCATCTACCGTTATTATGCCCTCAAGCACTAAATTCTGGTTTTTATAGTTGCCACTAATGGTAATAAAACGACTTAATTCTCCCGAGTAGATAGATTTTTTCATTGAAACGTAATAAGAACCTTTAGAAACTTCCGCATTATTTTCGATGATTGCATATTTATTATCACTGGTCAAATAAAGCTGAATATTTTTACCTGTTGTGGTAGGGTTTTCATGAATGTGGAATGCAATTCCTCCGTCAGTTGATTTCCAAGCCCATTCTCCTACCAAATCTTTATTTTTCAGATTTAAATTATCGTCTGAATTACAAGATGTTATAACTGTGGAAAATATTAACACCCCCATTAATCTTTTCATATTGACATTAGACATTTTTATTGAAGACACCTTTCAATACCCGATGGTTGTAGGAAATAATTTAGAGCAAATAAAACGTCTTAGGAAGGAAACATTGATTTAAGCAAAATTATGTAGAATTATTTTCTATAAATTTAAAAGTAATGATTCGACTACGCCAAAGGCATGGCTCTGCCAAAGTCAAATCTACATCACAGTCGCAGTCCAGGCACATTTTATTCCTGATCAGGAATCGAAAGAAAAAAATGAATAAAATCTATTTATATTTATTGACGTTTTGCTTCTTATCCTCAAATTTTCCTCTTGCATCAGGGAGATATTTTAATAACCAGAGACCCACCAAAAATAGAATAACAGAACCTATAAATGCCGGAATGGCAATCTCTGTGTTCGTCCAAAGCATTGTTTAATGCACTGTAAAGCAGCCAGATCTGAATACTCAAAATTCCTATTAGCAACATTTAATTCCCAACATGACGATACCGTACTTCTTTTATTTTAGAAGCGACTCTTTGTTCATCAAGATATTTTCATTTTTTTATAGTATCCACCCTCGTAATTTTGTACGCGGCGGCTCTTGAACAGGCGACAAAAGCACTATAACCAAAGTGGACGCTATTCCGATTCTTCTTTATATACGTTGCTGGACCATGCTTTCTCATTTCCACGCAGAATAACTCCCTGGTCCTAATCACTCACAAAGCTTTTTGTAGTTCATCCACGAGCGTCGTACTACAAGATCAGAGCGTCACCGGGTTCTGTAAAGATTAGATCTTTGAAGCCTTTCGCCTCCAAATACTGTTTGACCTTTTCGTGCACAACAATGGTTCGCATCCTTTGAGCCAAGCGGAACATATATAAGCCTTTAACTGGACGGGGCTCTAACTCCACATTTTTCATGCTTGCATCGCCAATTCGAGAATCCGTTAGATAAACGGTTCCAGGCCCAGCCGCCTTGACCCAGCCGATAATATTAATGGCTTTGTAACCATCAACAGTGATTGAAGGGTCGGTTCGACTTCTCAGCACAACATCATAAGTCACGATATTGTCCACTCCCGCCTCTACCAGGGCATCAACAAAGGCTTTAGTCGCAACCGGTGGATTTTTATAGAAGTTGAGCGCTGTAAGATTTTCGTTGTCTTCTCTAATAGCAACGAATATAGGCTGCTCTGGCTCTACGGTAAATGGCTGGCCAAACATCCAGTCGTCTTCATTCTCCTCAGGTAGATCTGGCATGCTACCAAGCATCATTGGATCTACGGCGCCATAAGTATAATCTACGTTAAGAATATAGTATTTATCGTCACTCATCATATTGTCTCTTACTTATTTACTGCAAAGTAACTATAGTTTTGCAGCAATACCATCCACGCAGCTTCTACTTGTACTTGTTTTGATCCTTTTCTTTCATATCCAGATTACTTCGGGCATCAGGAAGATATTTTAGCAGCCACAACCCCACAAGAAACAATAAAACAGAACCTATAAATGCTGGAATGGCAATGTCTCTGTGTTCATCCAAAGCATTGTTCAGTGCGCTGTACAGCAGCCAGATCTGAATACTTAAAATTCCAATCAATAACATAATAATACCCAACATGAGGGTATTGGTCTTATTTGGATGAGCCTGGTTCTGAGCATCTCTAAAATCACTCATAATTTCTAAGTTATGTTTTCACCTTCTTTATAAGCCCTTACGTACACCTTGTCTTCCCGTACAACCACGGTCAATTGTGGAAGGTCGCGGGGCGGTGGGCCTTGCAAAACTTCACCTGTATCTGCGCTAAACCAGCCATTATGACAAGGGCATTCAATTTTATTTACTTCTTGTCTATAAACTACAGCACAGGAGAGATGGGTACATTTTTGTTCGAACGCACGCCATTCATTTTCCGACAGATGAATCAGGATATAAGGTATTTCTTTAGTTCCTTTTATTGCAAATTGGGTCATTCCGCCAACAGGTACTTCAGACGCGTTACAAACAAAATGCTCTCCTTCCATTTCCTTCTCGGGAAAAGCAAAAGAATTCAACACTATATATCCGCTACCTAAGGCCAAGCCGCCAGAAAGCAAGCAAAGAAATTTTGCAAATTCCCTTCGCGAAACGTGCGTAGCCTCATCCTGCCTGATAGGAAAATCCGCTTTCCAATTTGGTGGCTTTTCTTCTTGTGGTTTATAAGCCATGTTTTTAATTTTTTAATTAATAATGTGTCAATGTACTAATGGAAAACCTCGGTTCACGCATTGTTCGTAACAGTTACTATTTTCAGATATCAGCTTTCGCTTATTTAAAACACCTTTAATTTTGTGCTACCTTTTGGCATCATTACATTTACCTTGGTATGGACTGTCTGCGCACCAAATTCAAAAGTATTGACAGGATCACTACTTGGTCGTTTTTTGCGCATTTCTTCTCTTGTACCAAAATAAAGGGCACCGCTGGGGCATACTGTTGCACACATCGGCTTTTTACCTATGCTCGTCCTGTCATAGCAAAGATTGCATTTCATCATCAATTCGGCTGCTTCCATTTTTTTTGGCACACCAAATGGGCAGGCAAGTACGCAATTGGAACAACCGATGCAACGAGAAGTGTTTGCTGAATGCACAACCCCATTGCTATCTTTTGCTATGGCATCAGCAGGACAAACATTAGCACAAGCAGGGTCTTCGCAGTGCATGCACACTTGTACAGTAGTTTGCACAGAATGCGCCCGGTCGACATAATTCACGTGGATCATAGTTTCCTGACCGTTTGTCTCGCACTCTGCACAAGCTGCTTCACAGGCATGACAGCCAATGCAGCGTTGCATGTCAACAAAAAATTCCATGTCGGTATTAAAGTTCCTTTCTGGTTCTGCCATGATTTACTTTTCTTTTGTTAAAAAATGTTTTTAAATGCTTTGATAAGCAGTTGATTCTGACACCGGCGGCGCCTTTCTTCCCAAATGCACCAATTTACAGGCACATACTTTAAATTCAGGTATTTTAGATATGGGATCCAAATTTCCTATGGTCAACTGGTTTGCCGATTTATGGCCTCCCCAATGGTAAGGTATAAACACGGTATCAGCCCTGATGGTAGTGACCACATGTGCTGGAAATTCTGCTTCTCCACGTCGTGTGACCACTTTTATTAAATCTCTATCCTCTATTCCAAACTGTTGCGCCAGGCTTGGATGTATTTCCAATAGTGGTTCCGGATACTGGTCCAACAATTTCCCGATACGCCTTGTTTGCGTTCCGCTTAGATATTGCGAAACTACTCTTCCTGTGGTAAGCACTATCGGGTATTCTTTATCCGTTGGCTCGCCTGGTGGACGATAAGGTGCCGGGTTAAAATGTGCTTTCCCATCCGGAGTTGCGAACTTCTTATCTTCCCAAAGCCTGGGGGTTCCAGGATGGTCAAGGCTCGGGCAAGGCCAGAAAACACCAAAATTATTGACAATTTTTTCATACGTGATGCCATAATAATCAGCAGTACCACCTTTTGAAGCTACCCTTAGTTCATTAAATATTGCCTCACTATTTTCAAAGGCAAATTTATCACCTGCCCCAAGTCTTGCGGCTAATTCCTGTAAAATAGCGGCATCGGTTCGGGCATTGCCCGGAGGGGTGACGGCTGCGTTAATTTTTACCACCCTTCCTTCTGCAGTGGTTCCAGTTCCCTCTTCTTCTTCATGCAAGGCCCCCGCCAAAACAATATCAGCATGGCGAGCAGTTTCATTCAAAAAGAAATCTATGGCAACATAAAATTCCAGTTTCTCAAATGCCTCACGAACCATATTATTGTTAGGCAAGGAAACAACGGGGTTAAAACAAATGGAAATAAGTCCTTTTATCTCACCACGGTGAATGGCCTCTACCAATTCATAGGCGGAAAGGCCTTTGCCGGGCATGTCCTTCTCATCTATGCCCCACACTCCGGCAATATATTTCCGATGTTCGGGATTAGTAATATCCCTGTTTCCCGGAAGCTGATCACATTTATGCCCGTGTTCACGCCCCCCCTGTCCGTTTCCTTGTCCTGTAATAGTACCATATCCACAGTAAGGTTTGCCAATTCTGCCCGTGGCCAATACAAGATTGATGCAACCGATCACATTGTCAACCCCTTTTGAGTGATGTTCGATCCCCCGAGCATGCATCATAAAGCTGGTTTTAGCTTTCCCCCACATTTCAGCCGCTTGTTTTATACTTTCGGCGGGAATGCCCGTTACTTCCTCAGCCCAGGTGAGATTATAATCTTTTACCGCATCAATGGTCTCACCGAAACCACTGGTATAGTTGTCTATAAAATCATGATCGAGCCAATCGTTCTCGACCAACTGTTGTAGCATGGCTCCATAAAGTGCGGAATCGGTTCCCGGTCTTATCGGTAAATGTAAGTCTGCAGTTCTGGCCACGGGGGTAATCCGCGGATCTACCACTATTATTTTAGCGCCGTTATCCCTAGCTTCCCAGATATAATGGATTAATGTGGGGAAAGTTTCGCTTACATTAGATCCACAGATCATAATTACCTTTGCATGTTTAAGATCTGCCCAACTATTGGAAATCCTATCCAGACCAAATGCCTTCTTATTTCCTGCCCCTGCACTTACCATGCATAATCGCCCGTTATAGTCGAGATTTGCCGTTTTTAAAGCTACCCGGGCAAATTTTCCTACCATATAGCTCAGTTCGTTCGTGAGTGATACGCCCGAAAGCATTCCAAAAGCATCGTTTCCATAAGTGCTCTGGATCCGCTTAATTTCAGAGACTGTTCTGCTCATGGCTGTTTCCCAATCTACGGATTGAAAACCCTTTCCTTCCACCCGCTCAATAGGCGATTCAAGTCTATCAGGATGGTTGTTCTGAAGATACCGCACAACTCCCTTTGGACACATTCTACCTTCATTAAAAGGGAACTCCATCCACGGTTCAAAACCAACCACGGTATTGTCCTTCACTTTTAATTGGACGCCACACTGCATTCCGCAAAAGCAACAATGGGTTTTTACCAGTTTATCAGGTTCTGAATGGCCATGAAAACCTTCTTTTGGCGCATAAGCCTTATTGGGGCCGTAATTTTTAATTATTTCCTCTACTGAGGTTGGTAGTTTTGCCATAATTTTTTTTAAAATCTACAAGACGCAATAAATCTACAAGACGCGATAAATCGGTAAATGCGATAAACCGTTGAAAATGCAATAGATCATTAAAACCACGATAAATCGTTAGAGACGCGATGAATCATGAGACGCGATGAATCGCGTCTCTACCCGAAAAATTTTCCTGTCTCCATTCTTGCTGCATACTGTGCTTTTGCCAAAGCAGCTCTTTTACCCTCGGGGCTATAATCCAGATGGCTTTTTCCGTCTTCCCTGCTAAAATCAAAATCCAATTCTTTCGTTACTTTTTTGAGATCATCAATATGCAACTGCGAGGCGAACTCTTCTCCCGTATGGGGACAAACTGCCATTCCTAATTTTGAGCCCTCCCTTCTATAAATATTTGCACCCAATTGTGCAGGACGTTGAAAAATATGAAAAAACTTTCCAAATGGAAGCCATACTAAAAACAAGATCACTGTGATGGCATGGGTTACAGACATAAACTCGAAAGTTTTCCCTTTTAGGAATGAATAATCATACGTCAGCCCTAAACCAGTTACAGATATGGCCAATAAAAGAATCAATGGTAGCCAATCTCCTTCAAAAGATTGGGTAGCAATCAAACCTCCATTTTTTAATCTTCTCCTCATCATCATTACCGCACCGATGATAATCATAAAAGAGCACCAGTTGAGTATATGAAAGGCATTAAAAGCAATGAATGAACCCAATGGAAATTCAGCAACCTTGAAACCAAAAACATGGGCTTCATAGATATTGATATCGTTCGGGTTTAAAGTAAAATGAATCCATCCAAATGTAAGGGGAATAGTAACGGCAAAAGCAAGCATACATCCTGTAGCCAATAAAAAGTGACCCACCCAACGATTTCGCCCGCGGGGATAGATAAATCGCTGAAACATAATGTTTTTCACGAACTGCTTTATTGAATAGCCAATATAGGGAAGAAATTTTTTACTGAAAGCAAATTGCCAGGTCCTTCGCCAATATAAGCGTGTAGGAGGACGCTGGAGCCAAACAGAATACCGATAAATAATACCAAACACGGCAAAGACAGTCCCGAAAAGATAAGCGATAAGAGCTGCATCGAAATTCTGTAGATCACGGGAGCCAACATAGACCAATATAATCACCAAAATAGTTGCGATAACAGCATTTATTAAAGCTTTCCCATTTAAAGTTGAAAAAATCCTGAACATATCGGCTTTTTTTAATATTTATAAAATTACCCCTTTGTTTTTATAGTTTAATCCCAATATATTAAACCCTCCAACAAATAAAAAACATGAATGCCCTTTCTTATATAAAATCAGAAATAAAAAATTTATTTCCTGCATATTTTGCTTTTGTTATGTCTACGGGAATTGTTTCCATAGCAGCACATCTATTAGGGTTTCCCAAGGTAAGCATATTTCTGTTTTGGATTAATAACATCGTCTTTCCGATTTTGTTGGCAATGTTTATTTTTAGGCTCATATTTTATTTTAACTCATTTCTTGAAGATTTCACTTCCCATGCCAAAGGAGCTGGATTTTTTACCTTAGTGGCGGCTTCCTGTATTCTTGGGAAACAGTATCTGTTTTTAACTGATACCACTCAGCCCGCAATCATTCTGTGGTATTTTGCTTTTGTTCTATGGATCTTATTAATCTATTCGTTTTTTGTGATCATTATCGTAAAAAAGGAAAAACCTCCTTTCGAAAAAGGCATCAATGGCATTTGGCTCATCATTGTAGTAGCTACGCAGTCTTTGTCAATATTGGGGATTTTACTTGCTGAAGTACTTCCGTTTCCTATTGAGAGGGTGATTTTTTTAATGCTTTCGGGGTATATGCTCGGCTGCATGTTGTATATCATTCTGATTACGCTCATTTTTTACCGTCTTGTCTTCTTCCCAATTAGGGCTGAGGAGTTTGCTCCGCCGTTCTGGATCAATATGGGGGCTGTAGCAATTACTTCACTTGCAGGTGCTACGCTTATATTAAAAATGGAAGAGATTTCGGCACTGGTAGGTTTTGTTCCTTTTTTGAAAGGCTTTAGTTTATTTTTCTGGGC
>CAMPJM010000087.1 GCA_946886805.1 uncultured Flammeovirgaceae bacterium
AAAACTTAAAGCGTAACTTCGAATGATGAATTATGAATGTTGAATTATAAATGATACAAGCTCTACTGTAGTTTGAATCAATAATCAATAATTTATAATCTGTAATTCTATAATCTGTAATGCATAATCTGTAATGCATAATCTGTAATTCATAATTCATAATTCATAATTTATAATTCCAAAGTGGCTTCATCAAACTTTATCGATCATGTGAAAATCTGTGCCAGATCTGGTGCAGGTGGATCTGGTTCTGCCCATTTCCGAAGGGAAAAACATGTTCCCAAAGGAGGCCCTGACGGCGGGAACGGAGGTCGTGGTGGACATATTATATTAAGAGGCAATAGCCAGCTTTGGACTTTGCTCCATCTGCGCTACCAAAAGCATGCAATTGCAGGAAAAGGCTCAAATGGCGAAGGAGGAAAAAGGACAGGCTCTGACGGCGAAGATATTATTTTAGAAGTGCCGGTTGGAACCATAGCAAAAGACGCAGAAACGGGTTTAGTGAAACTTGAAATTACTGAGGATGGACAAGAAGAGATTCTTACACCCGGCGGCCGTGGAGGATTAGGAAATGACAATTTCAAAACGCCTACGAATCAATCGCCCCGTTTTGCCCAACCAGGTGAAGCAGGACTAGAAGAATGGGTGGTACTAGAATTAAAGTTATTAGCTGATGTAGGCTTGGTGGGTTTTCCTAATGCGGGTAAATCGACGTTATTGTCAGTGATTTCCGAAGCTAAACCTGAAATTGCTGATTATCCCTTTACCACGCTGGTACCAAACCTTGGCGTTGTAAGCTATCGTAATTATAAATCTTTTGTGATGGCGGATATTCCCGGAATAATAGAAGGCGCGTCCGAGGGCAAAGGCTTGGGTCTGAGATTTTTGAGACATATCGAGCGGAATGCAGTTTTGTTATTTATGGTGCCGGCGGATTCTCCCGACATTAAAGCGGAATATGAAATCTTGTTGAATGAATTAAAAAAATACAACCCTCAGCTACTGGACAAATCCCGATTGCTGGCAGTGTCAAAAGCAGATCTATTGGACGAAGAGCTTAAAACTGCCATAAAAAATGAACTGCCGAAGGAATTGCCCAGCGTATTTATTTCTGCGCTGACCAACTCTGGAATAGACGAATTAAAAGACCGAATCTGGCAGACATTGAACTAATTCGAAGCCCAAAATGTCATCTTGTCATATCAATTAGGCTTGGCAAAATAATTGCCGCCCAAGTTATGACTATGGAAATTTATGTCTGTAAGCTAAAATAATTCATTATGGAAAAGGAAACGTTTGGAGAAAAGGCTGCTTTTGAAAAGCAGAACGATGGTGGATTTACACAGGATGAAGAAAACAACAAAGAAAATATTTTAAAAGACGAACAAAGCAGTACTGTGATAGAAGATAAAGAAAAAGATGTTTTGGAAAATTCTGAAAACGAGAATTATGCAGAACAAACGGAGAACCTAAAAAGTGAGGACAAAGAGAATCCACAATCTCAAGAGGAAGAAGAAAAAGATGAATTGAGTCTTTTGAAAATAGAACTTGAGGAGTCTAAAGATAAATACATAAGACTTTATTCTGAGTTTGACAACTTTAGAAGGCGCACAGCGAAAGAGCGCTTAGAATTAGTAAAAACTGCTAACGAAGATTTGATTGTTAATTTACTTTCGGTAGCGGATGATTTTAACCGTGCCTCACAGGCAATGGAGAATCAGGAAGATATTGAAGCCGTTAAAAAAGGCACTGCGCTTATCCAGAATAAATTTTTTAAGGTACTGGAACAAAAAGGCCTGAAGCCAATGGGTGATTTAAGGGGTGAGTCATTTGATGCAGATATTCACGAAGCTATAACCCAAATACCAGCACCGGAAGATAAATTAAAAGGAAAAATTGTCGATGTCATAGAAAATGGCTATTACCTTAATGACAAGGTAATAAGATATGCGAAAGTTGTTATAGGAGCATAAAAAATGGGAAAAAGAGATTATTACGAGGTACTAGGGGTTAGTAAAAATGCCTCTCCTGAAGAAATTAAAAAAGCTTACAGGAAAATTGCTATTAAATTTCATCCGGACAAAAATCCTGATGATCCAACTGCTGAAGATAAGTTTAAAGAAGCAGCAGAAGCTTACGAAGTATTAAGTAACGCTGAGAAAAAACAACGTTACGATCGTTTTGGACATCAGGGAATGAATGGCGGCGGCTTTAGTGGCGGTGGCATGAACATGGAAGATATATTCTCCCAATTCGGAGATATATTCGGTGGAGGCGGAAGTCCTTTTGAAAGTTTCTTTGGTGGAGGTTCCGGCGGGGGACAGTCAAGAAGAAGGAAAGGATCTAATCTTAGGATAAAGCTAAAATTAAATCTTGAAGAAATAGCCAATGGCGTTGAGAAAAAGATAAAAGTTAAACGACATGTAACTTGTAATACTTGTAACGGGAATGGCGCAAAAAATGGCACTTCGTTGCAAACATGTACCATGTGCGGTGGAAATGGCCAAGTCCGAAAGGTAGTGAATACAATGCTGGGCCAAATGGTTTCAAGCAGCACCTGTCCAAACTGTAGAGGCGAAGGAAAAATTGTCACCGATACTTGTCAGGATTGCAAAGGCGATGGACGTGTAATGGAAGAGGAAGTAATTCCGATTAAGATTCCTGCTGGCGTAAGTGAAGGAATGCAGCTCTCCATGTCTGGAAAAGGAAATGTTCCTGTTCGTGGAGGTATTCCCGGAGACCTGCTAATAGTGATTGAGGAGGAAGAACACGAGGTTTTGAAGCGAGAAGGAAACAATGTGGTATATGATCTATATATCAGCTTTGTGGATGCCGCATTAGGAACTTCAGTAGAAGTGCCCACAATTGGTGGCGTAGTGAAAATTAAGATTGATCCTGCAACCCAAAGCGGAAAAATACTAAGGCTCCGCGGCAAGGGAATTCAGGATATCAATGGTTATAACAGAGGAGACCAACTGATCCACGTAAATATCTGGACTCCAAAACAGTTGACAAAAGAGGAAAAAGAAACTTTGGAAGGACTCAGATTTTCTGAAAATTTTATTCCTAATCCGGGGAAAAATGAAAAAGGCTTCTTTGATAAAATGAAAGAGTTCTTTTAAAAGACCGTTGTAACAACAAAAGTTTTCTTAAATCAATTGTTGTTAAAACTCAAGAAACCATAAAACGACCAACTTTCCAGTTTCTCTGGTAATGTTGGTCGTTTAAATTTATATCAAGCCATTCGAAACCACTTTATACCGTTTACCGTAAACACCACCCATGTGGAAGTTTCATTTTATCACACTACTCCTTTCTGGTTTAGTTTTACCCTCTTTTGCGCAAGAAGCTAATCATTATCGTGTTGATAAGAATAAAAATGTTGAAGCTTTAAATTTCACCTTAACAGCAGCATCGGGATCTTGTATTATTAAACCCTCTTCCAGCAACCATCCTGTGAACATTTTTGGCAACCCGGAAAATGATAAAGTAACCCCTACTTTTAAAACCTGGATGGAAAAAGATATCCAGCAGGTCAGCTTTGTTTTGCAACAAAATGAACCCGGAATTGGAAGAAAGCTTTCCTATAGCGTTTTTAATGATGATACCGAGGCCGAAGAAAATAACTGGCATATTTATATAGCCGATTTTCTCCCCATTTTCCTGAATCTAAACTATGGAATTGGAAAAGCAGATGTCGACCTTTCTGGTTTGGCTATAAAAGAAATCAAAATAAATACAGGAAGTGCGGACGTCAATCTCAGCTATGTGTCAGGGGAAATGAACAAAATTGAGATGGATACTTTTATGGTAACTGTTGATATGGGTACCTTACGGTTCGATAGAGTAAATCACAGCAGGGCAAAAAATATTATAGCGGAAGTAGGCTTCGGAAGTTTATACCTTGATTTATCAGCACAAAATCAAAACAAAAGCCACATTTCAGCCAGCGTGGGTGCGGGCAATTTAGAAGTAAAAATCCCTGATAAGGACATTCCGATGGTGATATACATTAATGATTCCCCTCTTTGCAGGATAGACCTCTGTAGCAATTTTAAGGAAATATCCCCTAACGTTTTTGCCAACGAAAGTTATTCTAAAAATGCCCCTAATTTGCTTACCTTTAAACTGGACGTGGCTTTGGGAAAGATTTCTTTCGTGACTAAATAGTATAGAAATTATAGATTATAGATTGCAGATTAAAAATTATTGATTATTCTATATCCAATCTTATTTTCTAAACATTTTTATTTATAATAGCAGAACGTTTTAGTTGCCACAAGTTCCCCTAGGCGACCGCTGTATTCTTATTTGCATTCACTATTCTAAACGAAGAAAGCTTGTTGGTCCAAGCGAAAACCAGGAGAATAACCACCACAATTTTACTTTATCTGGCAGTACATACTATCCATAATCATACTCGTACTTCCTTTAGACAATAATTTGACTATATTAGACAATAAAATAAGTTTAATGAGCAATATTGAATCTCTTCTACCCCACAGACATCCTTTTTTATTTGTTGATCGAATAATTTCAGCAAATTCAGAAGAAATAATAGGAATAAAATCCTTTAATGAGGGGGATGAATTTTTGAGCGTAAGTAGGGAATCTGGCATTATACCGGGAGCTATCCTTATTGAGGCCATGGCGCAATGCGGTGGGGCTGGTCTTCGTCTGTTGGGAGTATCAAAGGGGCTCTATGGTCTGGCCAGTATCAATTCCGCCAAATTTATAAGCAGCGTTCCTTTTCAGCAGGAAGTGAAATTTATAATTAAAAATCTTCAGGTAAGTAGCAGAATAATAAAGCAAACAGGCATCACCTGCTTTAATGAGAAAGTGGCCCTTGAAGCAACATGGACATGTGTGAGGTTGCAAAAATGACGGTCAAAGCTAATCTGGGCTAAAAAAAGATATGCTCAGCGGTTTGTTATATCCCCTTCAACCATTCCTGTAATTTTTCTTTTTGATTTATTAATTTTTATATCTTTAATGCTTAATTCAATATAGAAGCTGTATGCTTTCATTTTTTATCAAACCTAATTAACGCTATTACCTTGAATATTCTTACCGCAGAAAATATTTCAAAAAGCTATGCCAACCACAAAGCCCTGGATAATGTAAGCTTAAGCATCCCTTCTCAATCTATCTTTGGTCTTTTGGGCCCAAATGGTGCTGGAAAAACCACCTTGATCCGTATTATAACCCAGATTATAGAAGCAGATAATGGAAGAATTACGATCAAAGGAGAAACCCTCTCTCCAAAACATATTGGATATATAGGTTATTTGCCGGAAGAGCGTGGGCTTTATAAAAAGATGAAGGTTGGAGAACAATTGCTTTACCTTGCACAGCTTAGAGGATTAAGTAAAAAGGAGGCCATGATCCGTATAAAAGCATGGTTCGCCAAATTCGATATCGGGAGTTGGTGGGGGAAAAGTATTGAAGATCTTTCCAAAGGGATGCAGCAGAAAATACAATTTATTGCTACGATTTTGCACGAACCCTCCCTTATTATTTTGGATGAGCCATTTTCAGGTTTTGACCCCATAAATGCAAATATTATAAAAGATGAAATACTAAATTTAAGGAACCAGGGAAGTACAATTATTTTCTCTACCCATCGTATGGAATCTGTTGAAGAACTATGTGACGATATTGCCCTAATAAATAAGTCCAGGAAAATACTCGATGGCTCGAAAAAGGAAATTAAAAATGCTTATAAATCCAATACCTTCCATATTGAGCATAAAATGCCCCTAATATTAGAAGACCCTGGTATAAAAATCATTTCTACGGAAATGATCGAGGATGATTATTATAAAACTTTTATTCAGATCTTAAATAATAAATCGCCGAATTATTTATTGCAACAACTAATAGCACTGGTAGAGGTGCATACATTTATAGAAAAAATCCCCAGCATCAATGAAATATTTATTACCATGGTAAACGAAGAGGAGGTTGTATATGAATAAGATTTTATTGATCATAAAAAGGGAATACCTCACCAGGGTCCGTAAAAAATCTTTTGTGATAATGACTATCCTCGGACCTCTTTTTTTTGCTGCGATTATGGTCATCCCCATTTGGTTGGCAACAATGGAGGGCGATGAAAAAGTAATTGAGGTTCTTGATGAATCAGGATTATTTGCGGGCAAATTTGAAGAGGATGGCAATATCCAGTATGACTATATCAATTTATCTTTAGATGAGGCAAAAAGCAATGTTCCTTCCCATGCAAAATATGGTCTTTTGCATATTCCTGCTGATGCGATTGAAAACCCGGCTTCCATAACATTTTATTCAGAAGGCAATCCGAGTTTTGACATAGTAATCTCCCTTGAAAAGACCCTTAGGAATGAGATTGAAGCAATAAAGCTAACAAAATCGGGAATTGATAAAGCTACACTTCAAACAATTGACACTCCTGTGGATATTACCACTATAAATTTGAGCGAGGCAGGCGAAAAAGCCAGCAGCTCAGGTATATCTTCTATCGTAGCCTATATTTCGTCCATTTTATTATATTTCTTTGTCTTTCTGTACGGAGCACAGATAATGAGAGGCGTTTTGGAAGAAAAAACCTCCAGGATTGTTGAAGTGATAATTTCTTCGGTAAAACCTTTTCAATTAATGACTGGGAAAATTATTGGGATTGCAGCAGTTGGACTCACACAATTTTTACTCTGGGTTTTACTTACTGGAGGAATATCGAGCCTGGTGGGAACAGCCTTTTCTGTAGATCGGTTTAGTAATGCGCAGTTTGAACAAACTACCAGTCAAATGCCTGATGAAGATAAGACTCAGGCCAAAGAAATAAATGAAATATTTACAGCTTTAGAGGCAATAGACATTTCGACACTCGTGATATGCTTTGTTTTTTATTTCTTAGGCGGCTATTTGTTATATGGTGGATTATTTGCAGCAGTAGGCTCGGCAGTAGATAGCGATGCGGATACCCAGCAATTCATGCTTCCAATATCCCTCCCATTGATAGCTTCAATAGTGATGGTTTCCACAATTATTAAAAACCCGGAAGGATCGCTCGCTTTTTGGATGTCGATGATACCTTTTACCAGTCCGGTGGTGATGATGATGCGCATCCCGTTTGGGGTTCCATTATGGGAAATATTACTTTCTATGTTCTTTTTAGCTTTAGGATTTATTTTCACCACCTGGATAGCCGGAAGAATATACAGGATAGGAATACTGATGCATGGGACAAAAGTAAATTACAAAATCATGGCCAAATGGCTGTTCATGAGGGGGTAAGATCAGCATATGATCTTGTTAAATCTATTAAAATCTGTTGGTATTATAATTCTCCATATTTCTTTGTAAATTTACTAATATGAGAACTTCAGAAACTAATTCGACCATAGTTGATGGCTATGTTGGCCTCTTAGATAATCTAAGCCCCAGCGACAAACTTGATCTTATTTCTAGATTGACAGCATCAGTTAAAACCGATCTAACCAAAGACAAATCTTCATTTAAAAAAGCATTTGGGGCTTTTGAATCTAGAAAATCAGCTGAAGAAATTATTGACGAAATACGTGGCAGCAGAATACTTAAAAGACAAATTGAGCCCTTTTGAAAAGATATCTTATTGACACAAACATTGCCATTTTTTATATGAAAGGCAAATTTGACCTTGGAGAGAAGTTTGATAAAGTTACGACCACTGATTGCTTCATCTCCGAAATAACATTGGCGGAACTTAAATTTGGTATCGAAAACAGCGAGAAACCAGCAAAGAATAAAAAAGCCCTAGATAACTTTTTAAGTGGAGTACAAATATTACCGATTTTTCATTCGCTAGACTTATATGCCAAAGAAAAAGCACGATTGAGGAAAGCAGGTACACCAATTGATGACTTTGGCCTGTTAATTGGGGTAACTTCTGTAACACATAAATTAGTTATGGTTACTAATAATACAACGCATTTTAAACGGATAAACGGAATCAAACTGGAAGACTGGACTACAGCCTAATTGTCCAAACTAGCAATGGGCTTATTAAAAGATTCAGGAAAACTTAAAAATACTTTACGGTAACTCATTGAAATATAAGTTTATTGTTTATTTTACATGAGTGAATTATGAGTAAAAAACTTCAAGAAGTAAATACTTTAGATATTTATCAAAACAGGTCCACTTTAAAATATTTCGTTCTAACGGTTTCATTAATTATTGGAACGTCTTCGGTTTATTACACAAATCTTTTGGTGGAGGATTTAAAATCCAGGGAAAAGGAATTGATCCAATTGTATGCAAAAACCTTGGAATATGCTGCTAATGAAAACAACAGCGACAATTTGATATTCCTTTTTCAGGAAATTATTGTGGCAAATAACACCATCCCCGTTATTTCCACTGATGCTTATGGAACGCCAACATTGAATAAAAACCTGGACATCCCGGAAGATGTCTCCCCACAGAAAAGAATGGCAATATTGCGTCAGGAGCTCAGAACCATGAAAGAAGAGCATGAACCTATTGAAATTACCCTTCGAAACTCGAACGGCGAAGTTTATGATTACCAATATGTATATTATAAAAACTCCTATATCCTCACACAATTACAGTATTACCCCTTTGTACAATTAACAGTAATTGCAGTATTTGGAATAATTGCTTTTATAGCTTTTAGCTATTCCAAAACAGCTGAACAAAATAGGGTATGGGTAGGGCTAGCAAAAGAAACCGCCCATCAATTAGGCACACCGCTTTCGTCACTTATGGCGTGGGTAGAATATTTCAAATCGGAGCCTAAAATAAATGAATTGGGCATTACCGAGGAACTAGCAAAAGATGTAAAGAAATTAGAGCTGATTACTGCCCGGTTTTCAAATATTGGATCAGTGCCTATTTTAAAGGAAGAGAAATTATACGACGTCATTTCTACCACCATCAATTATCTGCAACCAAGAATTTCAACGAAGGTGTTGTTCAAGGTGACCGAGATTAGTCCGGGAACGACAGCAAAAATAAACAAGCCGCTATTTGACTGGGTAATTGAAAACTTATGCAAGAATGCTGTGGATGCGATGAGCGGAATTGGAAAAATTGATATAAAAATCATAAAAGGAAATGAGGGGAAAGTCTTCATTGACATTTCCGACAATGGTAAAGGGATGAGTAAAAACAACCTTAAAAAGGTTTTTAATCCGGGCTTCACCACTAAAAAAAGAGGCTGGGGACTTGGCCTTACGTTGGTAAAAAGAATTATTGACAATTACCACAAAGGCAAAATTATTGTAAAATCATCTGTAGTAGACGAAGGAACAACATTCAGGATTATTTTAAAGGCGTAATTTTTTATACCGTTAAAAGTTCGAAGTTAAAAGTTCAAGGTTCAAAGTTGAAAGTTCACAGTTCAAGGTTCAGGGTTTAAAGATGGTCGGACATAACCTTCCATTTTCTAATTTCCAGTTTCCAATTTTCAATTTTCAATTTTCCAATCTGTAATCTACAAATCTGTAATCCATTATTTGTATAAGATCAATTAATAAGCTAATTTTGCACTTCAAAAAAAAGCTGAATAACCTATCACAAAAAATTAAAATGGGAAATATTGGTAGAGTCACTCAGGTAATTGGACCGGTTGTAGACGTAAGTTTTGATCGTGAAGGTTCTAAATTACCGAACATTTTAGATGCATTAATTGTAACCAAAGGAAATGGTCAAAAAATCGTTCTGGAATGCCAGCAACATCTTGGTGAAAATAGGGTAAGAACTATTGCCATGGATGGTACTGAAGGTTTGGTAAGAGACATGGACGTTGTAGATACCGGATCACCGATCAAAATGCCTGTAGGCGATAATATCAAAGGCCGGCTTTTTAATGTAGTGGGTGAAGCTATTGATGGAATTCCACAGCCAAAAAAGGACAAGGAACTTCCGATTCATAGAAATGCTCCCCGATTCGAGGATTTATCCACCAGTACAGAAGTGCTATTCACTGGTATAAAAGTTATTGACCTTTTGGAACCTTATGTAAAAGGTGGTAAAATCGGTTTGTTTGGCGGTGCAGGTGTAGGAAAAACTGTATTGATCATGGAACTGATCAACAATATTGCAAAAGCTTATGCTGGTATGTCAGTATTTGCCGGAGTTGGAGAGAGAACACGTGAAGGAAATGACTTACTTCGGGAGATGATCGAGTCTGGCGTAATAAAATACGGTGAAGAATTCGTGGAGAGTTTGGAGCAAGGTAATTGGGATCTCGACAAAGTTGATGTTAAGGAGTTGGAGAAATCTCAGGCCACTTTGGTTTTCGGTCAAATGAATGAGCCTCCTGGTGCAAGGGCGCGAGTTGCGCTTTCAGGTTTAACTATTGCTGAATATTTCAGAGATGGAGACGGACAGGGCAAAGGAAATGATATTCTTTTCTTTATTGACAATATATTTAGATTTACACAAGCAGGTTCTGAAGTATCTGCCCTTTTAGGTAGGATGCCCTCAGCTGTGGGTTACCAACCAACATTGGCTACGGAAATGGGAGCCATGCAAGAGCGAATTACTTCTACAAAAAGAGGTTCTATTACATCAGTACAGGCTGTTTACGTTCCTGCGGATGATTTAACTGACCCCGCACCAGCAACAACTTTTGCTCACCTTGACGCTACTACAGTACTTTCAAGAAAAATTTCTGAGCTGGGGATTTATCCTGCTGTGGATCCTTTGGATTCTACTTCAAGGATTCTTAGTGCAGATATTTTGGGCGACGAACATTATAATACCGCTCAAAGGGTAAAGGAAATACTTCAACGATATAAGGAATTGCAAGATATCATCGCCATTCTTGGAATGGATGAACTTTCTGATGACGATAAAGAAACCGTACACAGAGCAAGAAGGGTTCAAAGATTCTTATCTCAACCTTTCCACGTTGCAGAGCAATTTACAGGACTTAAAGGTGTGCTAGTAGATATTAAAGATACTATCAAAGGCTTTAATATGATCATCAATGGTGAACTAGATCATTTGCCAGAAGCTGCTTTTAACCTCGTCGGAAATATTGATGAGGCAATTGCCAAAGGTGAAAAATTATTAGCAGAGGCGAAATAATGTAACAATTTCTAATGTGCTAATGTACCAATGGGGTATAATTGGTACATTAATTCATTTGTACATTAAAAATTAAAATTATGTATTTAGAAATTATAACTCCGGACCGTACAGTTTTTGAAGGAGAAGTGGAATCTGCTAAGTTTCCAGGAAGCGAGGGATCCTTTCAGGTATTGGAGAACCACGCTCCAATGATCAGTTCGCTTGGCAGAGGTACTGTAGTTTACAAAAACAAGGCAGGAGAACATGAATTGGAAGTTGACGGAGGTGTAGTAGAAGTTTTAAAAAATAAAGTTATTTTATTAGCCGAATCAGTTATTTCTACGGCGAAATAATAGCTATAAAATCTAAAATTTATGAAAAACCTCTGTCGAAAGATAGAGGTTTTTTTGTGGTGTGCCGTGCATGGCAAATAACTTGACGGTGAAAGTCCGTTATGGGGGTTTG
>CAMPJM010000088.1 GCA_946886805.1 uncultured Flammeovirgaceae bacterium
TGGTGTGCCGTGCATGGCAAATAACTTGACGGTGAAAGTCCGTTATGGGGGTTTGTAGTTGCCAACCATTAGCCAATAGCAAGGGTGTCCTTCGTGAGGGGGAATCTGAAGGAAGCTGGCGGCAAAGTTCCGACCCGAGGAACACGAACATCATCAGGCATACCCGATGGGGATGAGTTTGCCACACAAAACGAAGTCCTAAAACTACACGGACGTTGGGGTGTAAATGGTGCGGGTACATGGAATGAAGGTTATTTGTCTTACCACGGGAGATCTCACGGACGCACGGAAACGGAGTATGAAGTGCGGTCGAAACAAGGTTTATCGTGAGAAGTCAGCAGAGGTCATAGTAGCTATTGGTAACGAGCCATGAATAGATACCATGGAGGTCTCACAAGATAGTGAAGGACTGAACCCTGTAGTGGAAAGTAAATGAATGTTACCGATTGAACTTGATAACCAGATGCTCGAAAGAGGCTCCTTACTATAAGATAGGACGGAATCCGAAAATAGGTAAGAGTGTGTTTTTTCTATATTGGATAACTGAAAACAACTTTCACCCATCATAAGATGTAAAGCAGGGAACCGCCGTATACCGAACGGTACGTACGGTGGTGTGGGAGGTCGAAACAGGAACTAATCCTGTTTCTCCTACCCGATGATGATGAATTATACTATACAAAATGTTCCATCCGCCAAGGCTTTGATACCCGTCCGATCGATTGTCTCTGAGATTATCAGGAAGATCAAAATGCACTTCTTCTTTGGTAATATAGCGGTCGGACAAGCTTTTTAGAGGCCACAATTCCAACCATATTTTAAAATACGGTGTCTTAAACAAAACCACAATCCTCTAAAATGAAAGCTTTTATACTTTTCTTGTTGCTTGCCAGTTTTGTCTCCTGTCAATCTAACGAAGTAAATCCCGAAGGAATCAGAGCCTTGGAATCTACTTGTGATAATGTTTCGGATCCGCTTGCCGATTTACCATGGTTGAAGGAAATGGTTCTTGAGGCTGCGGCTAAGGAGCGCGACGAATATTGCTATACGGCCTCCATAATGCAAGGGACCTATGACAATGAAACTGTTTTTATTCCCATAACCGGTGGAGGGGCACTTTGTTGCCCTTGTGTAGGCAACGTGGTTTTTAATTGCGAGGGTGAAGTGCTTTTTTCATGTAACCCGGAAGAAGAGGCGAAGGTAAAAAGAAAAAGTGTTATTTGGGAAAAAAAGTAATAGGCTTTTATCCGATAAATCCTGGCATTTGAGAATCTTTTGCAGCGAAATTGCTTTTTAAGGCAAATCTCTCGGCCGGTAATCGTTTCGCCGTCACCTATCACATATTATTGGAAATGTCCGCGCCAGTCTTTGAGATTTGCAGAACAATTTAAAGATGGTGTTACTGGCTTCTGTTTTTTGCTAAGTTCATATGTCAAAAGTTACTGATAAAGGGTTATGATCACTACAATGCGTCCAATCCTCATAAAGTCCAACTTCTACATTTGTTAATTTTTCTATAAAGTCATTTGAAGCAAAACAATAATCAATGTGATAAGGCTTGTCTCGATGCCGATACATAAACAAGGTTGGATGTTCCTCCTTGCCTTGCTGGTAGCCATAAAACTTATGATAAGCACTAAAAATCCCCTTAGTTTCTAACTTTTTCACAACTGCCGAATGGTTCCCTTCTCTGTAGCCCTTGTCCCAAACGGTATTGCTATTGAAGTCACCCACCAAAATCGTTCCGCTGTCTGATAGCAAATGGTCATAATAATTGATCGCTTTCCAAACTTGAGTAATATAATTTCCGTCCTTGTCGTGAGGATTATTAACCCAGATAGCAAATAATGTAAAATCCAATTGTCCACCAGTGACTGATAAAGGCAAAATGTTCTTGAAATTGGGATTATGAATATCAAGTAATTTAAATTTATAATTACTATACGAAAAAATCCCCAATCCTTTATTCAGATTTGTCCCGTACCAAAAAACATCAGTTGGTATTGGCGATTCTTTATTAAATTTTAGCTTATCTGGATGTTCACATTCAGGAACGATTAAAATATCTGGCTGAAGTTTTAGAATGAAGTCTGCTTTTTTTCGGAAAGCCATATTACAATTCCATGTTACAATCTTCATTCTGTTGGTTTAAGAACGCTATGTCGGTTTTTTTGCAGTTGCCAGTAACTTTAGGTAATACAGCGGCCAGATCAGTTTTAGCTACTACTGCATGTCTTACAAACATTCCTGGTCGTGCGCCCCGCCTATGTCGCCCCTCAATCTGAGCATCCCGCTCTTGCACAGAAAAGGTATTATGCATCCCGATCAATCGACGCTACAGCAGCTTATCAAGATCTTTATTCTTAATTTTAACAGGATCTTCCAGAGATAAAAACTGCTCCCAAAAATCATTTTCAGGCAAGGACGCAACAAGTAATAAAGTTTCCTTTTTAATCGGATGAACAAACCGCAGTTGCTTCGCATGCAAATTGATATTGCCATCAATATTTGGTTTGGAAAAGCCATATTTAATGTCGCCTCTAATAGGACAGCCCATGCTAGCTAGTTGAACACGGATTTGATGAGGCCTCCCTGTCGTTGGCTGCACCTCCAATAAGTAGTGTTGGTTTAATTTACCCAATACTTTATAAAACAATTCTGCCTTTTTACTATCCGGAACCTGCTTGTCAAAGGCTTGCGCCACATTTTTATCGCTATCCTTAGTCAGATAATGAACCAAGTTATCTTTTTCTTTAGGCGGATGATTTTTGACAACCGCCCAATAGGTTTTGTAAACTTCTTTCGTTCTGAAAAGCGCATTCATTCTCTCCAACCCTTTTGAAGTTTTGGCGAGTACCACTACTCCGCTCACAGGCCGGTCAAGTCTGTGCACTAATCCCATGAAAACATTTCCAGGTTTTTCGTAAACTACCCGGATATACTCTTTATAAACATCAACAAGTGCTTTGTCACCCGTTATATCACCTTGCACAAGTTGCCCCGCATCCTTGTTTACAATCAACAAGTGATTGTCTTCATATAGAATTTTTGCTGCCAGTGCCTTTATCTCTTCCTGCTTCATGGGTTTAATTTCTAATTAAATAATTTACCAATGTGAAAATTGTTCAAACCGTATCTTCCTGAACCCTGAGATCTTAAGCGTTAATCTTTGGCATATTTTCATTGACAAATCGAAACATTCGATCATTGCTTGAACCTTGGTACACTAATTCAATAGCACATTAGTACATTGGTACATTAATTCCTTGGTACATCAAAATTCTGACGTAAAATGAAAGTTAATATCAGGAAAGTTCTCCTGCACCATTTGCAACCAGGCCTTTGTTTCCGCCATAAACACAAGCTTTCCTTCCTTATCCCTGGCTATATGCCTGTATTTAGAATTGACGAATTCTTTTAATTTTTTCTTGTCGCTGCTACTTATCCAACAAGCTTTATACAAGCTGGTATGGTCAAAACGGCAAGTGGCTCCATATTCATTCTTAAGCCTGTACTGGATTACCTCATATTGCAAGGCTCCAACTGTTCCCACCACTTTTCTGCTACCCATTTCATAAGTAAACAACTGCGCAACACCTTCATCCATTAACTGTACAAGACCTTTTTCTAATTGTTTGGTCTTCATAGCATCAAGATTGATCACCTCCTTGAATAACTCTGGCGAAAAGCTTGGAATTCCCTTGAACGTGCCTTTTTCCCCTTCTGTCAATGTGTCTCCAATTTTCAAATTGCCGGTATCATACAGACCAACAATGTCACCGGGCCAGGCTTCATCCACAATCTCCTTATCCTGCGCCATAAAGGCAGTAGCATTCGAAAATTTGACATTTTTATCGAGCCTTACATGGTGATAGTTCTGATTTCTTTCAAATTTACCAGAGCATACCCTTACAAATGCGATCCTGTTCCTGTGTTTTGGATCCATATTAGCATGAATCTTAAAAACAAAACCAGAAAATTTATCTTCATCTGGCTTCACAACGCGCTCTTCGGTTTCCCTGAATTTTGGATATGGAGCAATTTGAATAAAACAGTCTAAAAGCTCCTGAACCCCGAAATTATTAACGGCACTTCCAAAAAAAACAGGAGCAACTTTGCCTTCTAAATATGTCTGCTGATCAAAAGCAGGGTAAACCCCTTCTATTAATTCCACGTCTTCCCTTAATGCTAAAGCATCATTTTTGCCGATATGCTTTTCTAATTGTGGATCATAAATATCTTCAACGTTCACCACCTCATCTGTTAACTTCTGCTTACTTGGCTGAAAAAGTACGAGGTTCTTTTGGAAGAGACTATACACCCCTTTGAAAGACTTACCCATACCGATGGGCCAGCTTAAAGGTCTAACCTTTATATTTAATTTTTCTTCGATTTCATCCAGCAAATCGTATGGGTCCTGACCTTCTCTATCTAATTTATTTATAAAAACTATTACCGGAGTGTTCCGCATCCTGCATACTTCCATTAGCTTCTCTGTCTGGATCTCAACCCCCTTAACACAATCAATAACCAAAATAACGCTATCCACCGCTGTAAGTGTCCGATAGGTATCTTCTGCAAAATCCTGGTGACCAGGTGTATCCAATAAATTAATTTTTACATCCTTATATTCAAAGCCCATTACAGAAGTAGCAACGGAAATACCTCTCTGCCTCTCAATTTCCATGAAGTCGGAGGTAGCATGCTTTGATATTTTATTCGATTTTACTGCTCCAGCCGTTTTAATAGCCCCACCAAATAACAACAACTTTTCCGTGAGAGTGGTTTTTCCTGCATCCGGGTGACTGATAATTCCAAAAGTCCTTCGTTTTGCAATTTCCTGCGCAATGGTCATATATAATAGAATTTTACGGCTGCAAAGGTACGGAAATTCTATCCTATACTAATAAAAGAAATATATATTTCTCAGTATAAAATTGCACTTAAACAATTTTATATATATAATTATGTACTATTTAACTTAAAATGAAAAATGAGAAATTTTATAAACATAGCCTTCGGAGTAATCGTAACCTTAATGTATTGTTCACAAGAATCCTTTGGGCAAAATTCAGGATTTGGGATAAAAGGCGGAATAAACATTTCTAATCAAAAGATATCCGGGCAGGGGATTTCAATAACCCCTGATGCCAATATAAAACCCCATTTCGGAATTTTTTATAATACTATGGTAAGTGAAGCGCTAGCTATTCAAAGTGAGGTTTTATATTCTTCCCAAAGCACGGGCAAACTTGACCTGGGATTTGGGAAGGATGGCATCACCTATAATTATTTAAACATTCCAATGATGCTTAAGTACTACCCGACAGGAAGCTTAAATCTCCACGCCGGGCCACAATTAGGCATTTTACTTAGCGGCGATGAATATAATGGTGTAAGCGTAATTGATGAAGCGAATAAAGTGGAACTAAGTTTTGGATTTGGATTAGAAATTTATTTAACCCAGAGTTTGGGTTTGAGCGGTAGATATGTGTTAGGAATGTCGGATGTTTATGAAGAAGAAGGAGATGCCCATCAGAAGAATAGAAACATTCAATTTTCATTGCTTTTTGCCTTTCAGAAATAACAACGGGAGGTGTTTATTCCTCCCGTTCAACTTTAAGCCTTATTTTAATTCAAAAGAATATTGAATTGGAATTTGCATTCTGGTCTGGAAAGGAATACCTGCCTTTAATCCCGGTTTCCATTTGGGTGAATTCTTCAGCACTTCTATAGCTGCATTGTTTAGATCCTTGTTAACCCCTTTTATCACTTTAATATTGGTTATGCTCCCTTCCTCATTTATAACAAAAGAAAGGACAACCAAACCCATGGTACCGTTTACTTTTGCGCTTGCAGGATATTCAAGATTCTTTCTTAAATATTCATAAAATTTCGCTTCTCCACCAATAAAAGAAGGCGCAGATACTGAATAATCAACAAATTCTGGAGCATCCTCATCCTTGAGCTCGGGTAAGTCATCCAAGCCATAACTCTCCGTAGGTTCGGTGAAATCTTCTGGTGATAGTAGATCTTTTACGTCTGTTAGTTCAAGGGGTTCATTATCAAGCACTTCTTTTATAATTGCTGGTTTAGGTTTTGGAGGCACCGTATGGACGGTTACAATTATATCATCCACATCTATAACTTCCGTACCCGGCTCCTCAAAATCTACGATCGGAATTATTTCCCCAGTTCTCCATTCAAAAGCTGTAATAACAGCGGACAACGCAATGACCAATCCTATACTAAAAAACAACGGTCTTTTTTTTAATAATTCCTGATTTGCTGACATTGGCTTCATATAATTACTATTTAAGGTTAGCAATAATTTTCACTCCTATTAATTTACAATATTTTGCTTAAAAAAGATAATTTTGCTCAATAAATTTTGGTTGCCAATAGTCACATCCAAAACAGATTAAAAAAGAAGAGGGGTGGAGTGGCGAGACCCCACCCCTTATGTACCGACTGCGCTCATTTATATATGACAATATGTCACAAAAATCCTCTTGGCATAACCATTGATAAAAGATCACTATAGAATTGAATTATTTGATAATATTTAGAAAAAAGACATTTATATCATGGGAAAAATTATCGGAATTGACTTAGGAACAACCAACTCCTGTGTAGCCGTAATGGAAGGTAATGAGCCTGTTGTAATTCCAAACAGCGAAGGGCGAAGAACAACTCCCTCTATTGTGGCATTCCTAGACAATGGAAACGGAGAAAGAAAGGTTGGAGATCCTGCCAAAAGACAAGCAATCACTAACCCTGTAAATACCATAAGCTCTGTAAAGCGTTTTATGGGCAAAAAACATTCCGAGGTTGCTGAGGAACGTAAAAATGTTTCTTACAATTTAGAAAAAGGAAGCAATGACACGGTAAGGGTTAGAATCGGTGACAGATTATACACACCTCAGGAGCTATCTGCAATGATACTTCAGAAGATGAAATCTACTGCTGAGGATTACCTTGGAACAACTGTAACAGAAGCAGTAATTACTGTACCAGCATATTTTAACGATGCAGAAAGACAAGCAACCAAAGAAGCTGGTCAGATTGCCGGTCTTGAAGTGAAAAGGATCATTAACGAACCTACAGCAGCTGCATTAGCGTATGGCCTTGATAAGAAAAATCAGGAAATGAAAATAGCCGTCTACGATTTAGGTGGCGGTACTTTTGATATTTCTATTCTTGAGCTTGGTGATGGCGTATTCGAAGTAAAGTCTACTAACGGTGATGTGCATCTTGGTGGGGATGATTTTGATGCTGTAATCATTAATTGGTTGGCAGAAGAATTTTTAAAAGACGAAAATATTGACCTTAGAAAGGACCCAATGGCCTTACAAAGGTTGAAGGAAGCGGCTGAAAAAGCTAAAATTGAGCTTTCAAGTTCAACAAGTACAGAAATTAACCTGCCATATATTATGCCTGTTGATGGTATTCCGAAACATTTGGTTAGGACCCTAAGCAGAGCAAAATTTGAACAACTTGCTGACAATCTTGTAAAAAGATCGATGGAGCCATGTAAAAAAGCATTAAAAGATGCTGGTCTATCTCCATCAGATATTGATGAAGTGATCTTGGTAGGTGGATCAACAAGGATTCCTAAAATCCAGGAAGAAGTTGAAAAATTCTTCGGTAAAAAGCCGTCTAAAGGGGTAAATCCTGATGAAGTTGTAGCAATTGGTGCTGCTATCCAAGGTGGTGTGTTAACCGGAGAAGTAAAAGATGTATTGCTTCTTGACGTGACACCATTATCGTTAGGTATAGAAACAATGGGTGGTGTGTTTACCAAATTGATAGAGTCAAACACTACAATACCAACCAAAAAGTCAGAAACATTCTCCACTGCCGCTGACAGTCAGCCATCTGTAGAAATACATGTGTTGCAAGGAGAAAGAGCAATGGCAAAGGACAACAGGACAATTGGAAGGTTCCACTTGGACGGAATACCACCAGCTCCTAGAGGAGTGCCACAAATTGAAGTGACTTTCGATATTGATGCCAATGGTATCATGAACGTTTCGGCTAAAGATAAAGGAACCGGCAAAGAGCAAAAAATCAGAATTGAATCTTCTTCCGGATTGACAGAGGAAGAAATCAAGAAGATGAAAGATGAAGCTCAGGCAAATGCTGAATCAGATAAAACTGCCAAAGAAAAAATTGATAAGATCAATGCTGCGGATTCTTTAATATTCCAAACAGAAAAGCAAATGAAGGAATATGGAGAAAAGCTTTCTGAAGGTAATAAAACCGCTATCAATGAAGCACTCGCTAACTTGAGAACCGCTCACGGCTCTCAGGATGTTGCGGCAATCGACGCAGCAATGGAAAGCCTGAACAAAGCTTGGGAAGGTGCAGCACAGGAAATGTATGCTGCTGCTGATGGTGGTGCTCAAGGTGGACCTGCAGGAGGTGCTCAAGGCAATCCAAATGCTCAGGCAGAAGGAAACGCTGCTGATGATGTATCAGATGTTGAATACGAAGAAGTGGACGATAAGGATAAGAAGTAAATTTTTTAAAGTCTATAAATATAAAAAGCTCCGGACTGTCCGGGGCTTTTTTTTATTACCGCAATTAGCAATTTTCGGTAAATAAAAATTAAGGTTCTGTGCTTAAGCCATATACTTCTTCCACCAGAACTGAAAAACAATTAAAGCCCAAATTTGCGCATGTACATCACCGGGATTATTAGAGTAAAGTTTCAATTTTAGATTTTTTATGGCCTCCGGATCAAAAATACCCTGCTCCTTTATAAAAGAATCTTTCAACAAATCATCTTGAATGAGGCTTTTAAGCTCATTTCTAAACCATTTTAACAGAGGAACCTCAAATCCATGTTTTGGCCGGTTGTATAATTCCTGAGGCAGATCTTCCCGGAATGCATCTTGCAAAATTTTTTTTTTGATATTGCCATTGATTTTCGAACTTTCAGGCAATTGGAATGCAAACTCTACAACTTCATGGTCTAAAAACGGCACCCTCACTTCCAATCCGTGGGCCATCGACATCAAATCTACCTTTGTTAGCATGTCATTGGGTAACACCAATTGCATGTCGGCATATAAAATATGATTGATATTGTAATCATCCGGAACGGGATCGAAATAAGTATCCCGCCGGGACCTAAGATTTGACATTATATACTTATTCTGTATCTCCTGCTGAAATAGATCTAACGTTCCTTTTTCTCCTCCCAAACAAGCCCATGTCCAGTAGCGGTCTTGGGCAGTCATTTTAAGACCGTTGGCAAACCTTTCTAACTGCCTGATTTTATTACTGATTTTACCGTTTCTGGATTTTGGTAATATTCTCCACAATGGGTGCAGTGCCTTTACAGCGTCGGCCATAACTCCCCCATTCTGCGCTTTATAAAAGGCTGAATGCTTGTTATAACCTGAAAAAATTTCGTCAGCACCATCTCCTGAAAGTGCTACCGTTGCTTTTTCTTTGGTGTACTGGCTTAAGATGTATACAAGAATGGCCGATGAGTCGGCAAACGGCTCGTCTATATAATTGAGGATCTCGTAAAGGTGCTCCAACAAATCACTGTTGGTTAACGAAAAGGTAGTATGCTCGGTATTGAGTTTTTTAGCCACTAACTGCGCATACTTAGTTTCATCGAAGAATGGTTCATCCTTAAATCCTATTGAAAAAGTATTCAGATGCGGCGTATATTTGGCAGCAATTGAAGAGATGACCGAAGAATCTATCCCTCCGCTTAAAAAAGCACCCACTGGTACATCGGCCACCAATCTCCTTTTGACAGCCGCATGCATTAATTCCTTTAACTTGGCTTTCTGCTGATTGTAGTCTAATGCAGTATAACCAGATTCTAAACCCGAAGGCACTTTGTAAAACCTCTCGTGACTCACTTTGCCTGATTCAATTTTCACGTAATGTCCAGGCAATATCTTCTTTACATTTTTAAAAGCAGAATGAGGAGACGGGATATAATTAAGTTGGAAAAAATGAAAAATCGAATCCATATCCAACTCCTTTTTAATGCCGTAAGCAATAATGGATTTCATTTCTGAAGCAAATAAAAATTTATCCTCATCATGATAGTAATAAAGCGGTTTTATTCCCATCCTATCTCTTGCGAGAAACAAATTTTGATTTTCTTTATCATAAATGGCAAAGGCGAAAAACCCATTCAAGTCCTGCAAACACTTTTCGCCCTTTTCTATGTAGAGATTTAATAAAACTTCAGTATCAGTTTCCGAATTAAAGGTATATCCTTTATGCTCTAACTCCTTCTTTAGCTCCTTGAAATTGTAGATCTCGCCATTGAAAACGATGATATATCTGTTTTCTTTATCATGCATTGGCTGCCTTCCTTTTTCAGAAAGGTCAAGTATTGAAAGTCGGCAATGTCCAAGACCAACAAATTGCTCAATAAAAGATCCCTGTTGATTGGGACCCCTATTGCTCAGCTTATCAGTTGCAGCAGATAAATTTATCATGTTAAACCTACCTACCTCATTAAACGCATAAATACCTGTGATTCCGCACATTTCTTTGTATTTAGAAAATTTAGGAAATTAAAGTTAGGAAAAGTTTTGACATGGCAGTGATGATATCCAGTCAATAGGTTTAAATGTAATTTAATGAAGTGTTCTAATGAACAATAAATTAAAAATAGAACAGTTGTTTTTATTGAGATTGAGGAAGCCCACATCATCTTTAATTGAAGTATTTCAAAAATTGCGCTATTTTTGGGCTATTAGATTTAATTTAGTTTCACATTAACAAAGAGATTTGAATAAGATTACACCATTCACCAAAGTAAAATATCTATTCTTATTTTTGGTTATAATTTTCACAACAAGCTGTGCTTCAAGTAAAAAGCAGCGCATAGTTGAAAATTCCGCAGTGAATAAAGTAATTGAAGCTGCGCGGACCTATACAGGAGTGCCCTACAAGTGGGGTGGTACTTCCAGAACGGGATTGGACTGCTCTGGCCTGCTGGTGGTTTCTTTTAAATCTGCTGGAATAGATTTACCAAGAACCTCTGCCGCACAAAGCAAAATAGGCAAAGGAGTTAGCATACATGAGTTGCAGCCTGGGGATCTGGTATTTTTTAAGGCAGGGAAATACAAGGCCAAGATTACCCATGTGGGTATAGTTACTGAAGTGAAAGATCGAAAAAATGTTAAATTTATTCATGCGTCTACGAAGTTAGGAGTGGTGGAAAACAATATATTTTCAGATTACTACCATAATCTTTTCGTAAAAGCCAGAAGACCTTTTTAAAATAGTTTTTTTTAAATAGATTTGCATTCCAAATAAGGGGGATTAGCTCAGTTGGCTAGAGTGTCCCGCAAGCTTGCGGGAGGGTCGTCGGTTCGAATTCGGCATTCAGATAGATATTGCTTTAAGGTTCT
>CAMPJM010000089.1 GCA_946886805.1 uncultured Flammeovirgaceae bacterium
GGGCCTATCCCGTGGGTGATCATTTCAGAAATTTTCCCCACTAAAACCCGGGGGATAGCCATGTCTTTCTGTACCGTTGTCCTATGGATTGGTGTACTGCTTATTACGCAGTTGACCCCGATCTTTCTCGAAAAATTTGGGGGAGCCTTTACCTTTTGGCTGTTTATGATAAACGCTATCATCCTTTTGATTTTCACATGGAAAGTTATTCCCGAAACAAAGCAACGTACATTAGAAGAAATAGAACTCAGTTGGAAAAAGGTAATTTAAAGGTAATGGGGCATTTTGTAAAGTTATGAACGGCCTATTTCTGCTCCATAAAATTTTAGACCAATAAGTGGTTGGCCGTTTATTCTGTTTTCGATTATTAAGTCTGCTTCTGCTTTTGTTAGTCTGATTAAAGAAGAAGTAGACTTATTTAATCTTTTGTAACTCCTCAGGTATAATGAAGATATAATATATCGTCATTCCGAATTTACGGAGTTTTTCACGGAGTAAATATCCATGACTGGCAAACCGGAATCCCTCGATATGGGTTCGAAACCGACAAATTATTTCAGCTAAAGGTAGACCGGGATTCGCCAGGAATGTCAGTTTCTACTGCCTAAGTAGTTACAATCTTTTAATTATTTTATTTGAATCCGCGCAACCGATTGAAAAAAAAATGCACTAATGGTTTTTATTTGTTCAATTTATTTTCCAAATTTGTTATGTTCGAATGTTCATACATATTGAAACGGCATTACATGTTTATCATTTTTCTATAATTTCCTCAAAAACATTAAAATGTATAGAAGTATTTATATCGTAATTTTTACACTGCTATTGTCTGCTTGTCAATCAATAGATCAAACCCAAGTACAAACGGAACATGAATCGGTTTTGCAGTACGTAGATCCTAACATAGGAACTGCGCATAGCCGCTGGTTCTTTTACACACCAGCTGCTGTACCATTCGGAATGGCCAAACTCGGCCCCTCCACGAATGGGAGTTATGGAAACGAGCAAGGATGGGAAGCGGTAGGATATGACTCCCGACATAACAGCATCGAAGGTTTTGCAAACCTGCATGAATTTCAGATAGGCGGTTTTTTGTTTACGGGCATCACGGGAAAGCTGCAAACGGTTCCCGGCACGTTGGAAAAGCCCGATGAAGGCTACCGTTCCAGGTTTGATAAGGCAGACGAATATGCGGCTCCGGGTTACTATAAGGTAAAACTTAAGGATTATGATGTGACCGCGGAATTAACCGCTACCAAGAGAGTTGGATTCCAAAAATATACCTTTCCCGAAACAGACAGTGCCTACATTATCCTTGATATAGGGAACCAATTGGGTGAAAGTGGAAAAGTAAAAGATGCATCGGTAACATTTCATGAAGACAATACTTTTGAAGGGTGGGTGATCACCTATCCCGAGTATGTAAAAAAATATCAACCAGATGGGGAAATCAGGATGTATTTTTCTGGAGTGGTAAGCAAAGCACCTACAACCGTCGGGACTTTTAGCGGAAAAGAAAAGTATGAAAACCAAACCAGCATAGCGGGAAAAGGTGCCGGGCTTTTCATGAAGTTCGAAACCGCTGCAGGTGAATCTATTGAACTTAAAACCGGATTTTCCTACACCTCGGTTGAAAATGCAAAAATTAACCTTTTGGCTGAAGCGGAGAACCTGAACTTCGAACAGGCCAGGGAAAACGCTCAAAAAGTATGGGAAAGAGAGCTAAACAAAATAAAGGTGTCAGACTCTTCCAGCGAAAATAAGAAGAAATTTTATACTGGTTTGTACCACGCACTTTTGGGACGGGGACTGGCCAATGATGTGAATGGGTACTTTCCTCAAAATGACGGCACCATAGGCAAAATTCCACTTGATGAAAATGGCGATCCTGAATTCAGTTTTTACAACACAGATTCCGTTTGGGGCGCATTCTGGAACCTTACGCAGTTGTGGATTTTGGCTTGGCCAGAGTACTACAATGATTTTGTGCAAAGTCATTTAGCTGTCTATAAAAATTCGGGCTGGCTTGGTGACGGGCTGGCAAATTCAAGGTTTGTTTCCGGCGTGGGAACCAATTTTGTAGGGCTGGTCATTGCCTCGGCCTACCAGGCGGGGATCAGGGATTATGATGTCGAGTTTGCTTTTAAGGCCGCTTATGAAAATGAAATGGCTTATAAGAACAGGATAGAAGGAGCAGGAAAAATGGACCTTAAGGGCTTTGTTGAAAATGGGTACGTAGCCTATGTACCAGGATGGGATACGACGCCCGAGGGATCAGGCTTTTCGGTTTCCCACACATTGGAATATAGCTATAGCAGTTATGCAGTCGCCCAATTTGCGAAAGCCTTAGGAAAGGAAGAAAAATATGAGGAATTGATGGAGCTATCAAAAAACTGGAAAAACCTGTATGATGAAAGTGTGGATTTCGTAAGACCAAAATTGGCTTCAGGGGAGTTTCTTGAAGATTTCGATCCTTTTGCGCCCTGGATAGGATTTCAGGAAGGGAACGCTTGGCAGTATACGTTTTATGTACCGCATACGCCCATTGAACTAGTAGAAACAATGGGAGAGGATAAGTTTGTAGACCGGCTGGATTCTATTTTTACCGTTTCCGAGAAGACAAAATTCGGAGGCGAAGAAATCGATGCATTTGCAGGATTGACTTATTTGTATAACCACGGAAACCAACCCAACTTACACATCTCCTGGCTCTTCAATTATACAGACCATCCATGGTTAACGCAGAAATGGACCAGGAAAATATGTAACGACTTTTATGGAGTAGGCGAGGTGCATGGCTATGGTTATGGTCAGGATGAAGACCAGGGGCAGTTGGGAGCCTGGTATGTAATGTCTGCAATCGGATTATTTGATGTAAAAGGGTTGATAGAAATAGACCCATCATTTCAATTCGGGAGCCCCTTATTTGATAAAGTTGAAATACAAACCCGCAATGGCAATTCAATAACGATTAATACTTCCAATAACGCACCCGGAAATTATTACATACAATCCATCAAACTAAATGGAGAAGAATACCGGAAGCGGCAGATTGACCTTGATCTATTGTTGGACGGCGCCGAATTAGATATAGTAATGGGCGCAGAACCAAACAAAAACCTTTATCTCAACTTGTAGAAATTAATTCTATGGAAAACAGAGTTTACAACTTTGTTTTCCATAATTTCTCAATGAAGATAATGATTTACACTTACTTATGTTTAAACATATGGACTTAAACCTTTTACATTATGCTTAACAAGAACCTTAAACTAATTACACTGTTACTGTTGTTTGTCGGTTTCTATACGAAATCGTTTGCGCAGGAACAACTGGTCTCCGGAACCGTGACGGGCGAAGAAGGTCCTTTGCCGGGGGCTACAATCCTGGAAAAAGGAACAAATAACGGTACCATCACAGACATAGACGGCAGCTATGAGCTAATGCTGACCGGAGAGTCGGACACTTTGATCTTCTCATTCATCGGCTATTTGAGAGAGGAGGTAGCGGTTAATGGCAGAACTATTATTGACTATATGCTCATACCGGATATCACCTCCCTACAAGAGGTTGTGGTAGTGGGTTATGGCACGGAGAAGAAAGAGAACTTAACCGGTGCGATAAGTCAAATAGACGATGCATCTATTGAAGGAAAACCTGTAACCAATGCATACCAGGCTTTACAAGGTGAAGCCTCAGGCTTAATTATACAACAGGGTACGTCTGAACCAGGTTCAATGCCTCAAATTAATATAAGAGGTATTAGCACCATAAACGGCAATACCCCCTTGATTGTGGTAGATGGTGTCATTGGTTCACTTAATAATATCAACCCACACAACATTGAAAGTATAAGTATTCTGAAAGACGCTGCCTCTGCCTCTATATACGGTTCGAGAGCCGCAAATGGAGTGGTTTTAGTGACGACAAAAAGTGGTGAGGAGGGCAAGCCAAAATTTAGTTATAACGCAATGATAGGAATTCAGCAGCCTACTAATTTTCCGAAAACTGCCGATTCATGGGAATATGCAACTTTAAGAAATGAGGCCCTGATTAATTCCGGGATGGCTCCTGCATTTACGCCGGAACAAATTCTGAACTTTCGTGAAAATGGGCCAAACGTTTCGCATTACCGCGCCTTGTTCAAAGATTATGCTTCCCAAAGCAGCCACAATCTTTCCATGAGCGGTGCGGAGAACGGGCTTAACTACCTTTTGTCTTTAGGATATATGGATCAGGAAAGTTTGTTTAAAGGGTCCGACTATGGACACGAACGATATAACATCAGGATAAACCTGGAGAAAAAAGTAACAGAGAAATTAAAAGTGAGTGGTCGCTTGTCATTTGCGCGGAATGACATTAAGAGTCACGCCTGGTGGACGGAATGGCTGATAGAGCCAACCGTGCGGACCCCGCCTACTTATAACATTGTCGATAAAGATGGCAACTATACGCTTGTGAGCGGTAGTAACGGAAACAGTTTGGCCAGGCTGGAAGAAGGAGGTGCTAGAACAAGCCAAAATGATGAAGCTCTGGGAAATGTGAGTATAGCCTATGAACCTTTAGAGAACCTTGTGCTTAAAGGCGTATTGGGAGGCAATATTACCAGCAACAAAACACATGAGTTTCGTAAGGCCATTGAATATGCATATCCGGGCGGTGGTGATAACCAGGCGTCCGTTGCAGATCAGTATAGCAGGTCCATCTATTTAAATCCATATTTGACTGCTTCTTACAATAAAACCTTTTCCGATAAACACGCTGTTGATTTCCTGGTAGGCGTTTCTTCTGAATCATATAAGACCGAATTCTTTGGCGTTCGCGGTTTGGGGGTTCCTGGCAATGAGTTCGGGGTAATTGACAATGTCTCTGAACTGCAGCCAGGCGAAAACCAGACCTATGGATCTGGGGATGAATGGGGACTATCTTCACTGTTTGGTAGGGTCGGCTATACACTTTCAGATAAGTATATGCTTGAAGGAAGTATTCGATACGATGGTTCTTCACGCTTTTCTTCAGATAATCGCTGGGGTGTCTTCCCATCTGTTTCTGTTGGCTGGATACTAAGCAAGGAAAACTTTTTTGCACCATTGGAAGATGTGGTCTCATTTGCCAAGATCAGAGCTTCCTGGGGACAGCTTGGAAATCAGGACATTAATGATTTATACGGCTACCAAAGTTTAGTGAGCAATTCCCCTAATGTGTATGCGTTTGCAAATAGTGGTGTTCCCGGTGCCTACTATTCGGTATCAAATCCGAATAGGACCTGGGAAACATCTACAATGGCAAACCTTGGTATTGACCTGGCTTTTCTTCAAAACAAGTTGAATCTGACATTTGATGTTTTCAATAATCTTACGGAAGATATTTTGCTGCAACTGCCTGTGCCGGCTACATATGGATTAGGGCAACCTATCCAAAACGCGGGAGTAGTGAGAAACAGAGGGTGGGAAGTTGCTGTAGATTATAGCTTCGAAACCGGGGATTTTAGCCATTCTTTCAATGTGAATCTTTCTGATAATGTAAATGAGATAGAAGACCTGAACGGCCGGGAGTTTATTAATGGAACCGATGTGCAGACTATCCTCAGGGAAGGTTATCCTATCAACTCTTATTATGCCTTGAGGTCAAATGGTTTTTTCAGTTCGAATGACGAAATAGCCGCTGCTCCCACGCCAATTTTTGCTACCAGTGTAAAACCCGGCGACATAAAATATGTGGACAGGAATAATGATGAAGAAATCGACTATGAAGACGACAGGTTCATTTTAGGTAATCCTTTTCCGCGGTACACATTCGGCGCTACTTACGCGGTGAACTGGAAAGGATTGGATCTTTCAATATTCATTCAGGGGGTAGGAAAAAGACAGCAGTGGATTCGCGGTGAAATTGTGGAAGCATTCCACAATAATAACGAAGGTCCTGTATTTGAAAATCATCTTGATCGCTGGACCCCGATAAACACAGATGCATCATACCCAAGACTGACTGTAGGATCTGAGTCGGTAAATAATGCAGCCAGATCGGATTTCTATATTTTCGACGCAAAGTACTTAAGGGTGAAAAATGTACAACTAGGATATAGTTTACCTACTTCCATTTTGTCGCACATTGGTCTTTCCAAAGCCAGAATATATCTCTCCGGGCTCAATCTGCTTACATTTTCTCCAATGGAGCTGGGTCTGGATCCAGAGAATTACGGCGATGGAGCAGCCAGTAACGGCCGGGTATATCCGGTTTCCAGAGTATTTTCCGCAGGACTGGACATAAATTTCTAAATCCTAAAAAGTAACACGATGAAAAAAGCTATTATATTTATTATCTTAATAACCGTCAGTTTTGGGTGTAACAAAGACTTGGATATTGCCCCGGTAGATTCTACAAGCGAACTGACATTCTGGGAAACAGAGGAAGATGCGAGAATTTTCCTAAATTCCATGTACGCAGATCTGATGAGTGCGGACTTTTATTTATTTCTCAACGCACTTTCCGACGACGCCTATACCAAAGGAAGAGAAGAATATCGCAATTTGGCCAATGGGAATTATGGTTCCTCAAACGCTACCGTTTCGCAAGCCTGGTCTTCAAGATATGAGGCAATAAGAAGAGCAAATATTTTCTTTAATAATATCGACGACGTAGTAGAAATATCCGATGCAGATAGGCAATCGTATAAGGCGCAGGCAAGATTTATACGTGCCTGGCATTATTTCTTTCTGATAGAATTGTATGGCGATGTACCGCTGATTACAGACGAAATAAGCATTGAAGAATCTTTGGTCCTCGAGCGGGATGATAGGAGCAAAGTTTTGACTTTTATCTACGATGAGTTGGAGATGGCAATCACTAATCTCCCTGAGGACGGCTATCCGGCAGAGGAGCGGGGCAGGATCACGCGGGATGCAGGCATAGCTTTTAAAGCAAGAGTTCACTTATTTAATGAGGATTACGAGACAGCCGCTAATCTTGCCGAACAGTTATTGGGGAAGTACGAATTGTTCTCTAACTATGATGAACTTTTTGATACGGAGAATGAGTATGCCGAAGAAATTATGCTGAGTTTGCAGTATGTGCCTACCGACAGAGAACATAATCTTCAGTATTCTTTGATTCCACCAAGCCTGGGCGGCTATGCCAATTTTTCGCCACTTCAGGAACTGGTTAACAGCTATCCGACAATAGATGGTTTGCCTATAGATGACCCGGATGCAGATTATGATGAAAACAATCCGTATCAGAACCGGGATCCAAGGCTCGAAGCAAGCATTATTTATGATGAATATACAATGACAGGTTTCGATGGAAACCAGGTAACCATTGATACTTCGCCAGGTGCTGCACCAGACGGCTTAAATTATTCGTCAAATTCTACACCTACAGGATATTATGTCTCTAAGTTTTACGATCCTGAAGCAAGAAATCAAACCAATTCCGGCCTCAATCTTATTCTAATTCGCTATGCTGAAGTATTGCTAACTTATGCGGAAGCGAAAATAGAAATGGGAACCTTTACTGAGCAGGATTGGAATACTACGATCAGAGCTATTCGGGAAAGAGCCGGTTTGCAGGGGCAGGCGCTTGAGTTTCCCGGAAATGACCCAGTTGTACTAAGAGATATCCTAAGAAATGAAAGGAGAATAGAACTGGCATTTGAAGCAGGACACCGATTCTTTGACATAAGAAGATGGAAGATCGCGGAAGATGTTCTAGAAGGCTGGGCACATGGTATTCCTACGGAGACTGCAATCGGAGAGGATGGCTACACAAGAGTGGATTTTAGAACTTTCGACGAGAGCAAACATTATCTGTGGCCAATTCCGCTAAGTGAAATTGAGATTAATGATAACCTATCACCAAACAACCCCAACTGGTAATGAAAGCAATTTATAATAAATACACAGCCATCATTGCGATTACATGCATTGTTTCCATAATAATGTCTTCCTGCAATGAAGAAGAGTATAGCTTAAATACTGAGATTGTTGAATTAGGCTCTCTGGAGAGTCCTGCTATGGATGAGCACATAAACATAGATACCGAAAGCAGTAATAATATAAATTTTACATGGTCTCCTGCAAAATCTGCTGATGGAGGTGCCGTGGTATATAATGTGCTGTTCGACGAGGAGGGAGGAAATTTTGATGATCCTATTGCTACTTTTCCTTCGGAAAATGGCGGAGGTCTCACTTCGCTTGCCTTACGTCCGAGTGAGCTTAATACGATCGCTTCAGAAGCGGGTATCGAACAGCTTGGAACGGGTAAGATTATCTGGACTGTAGAAGCAGCGAGCGGCTATAACACGAAAATGTTTTCAGAAAACGCTGTGCTGTCTTTAACGAGACCGGAGGGTCTGACTGTATTTCCTGAGTACCTGTATATATACGGATCAGCAACAGAAGCGGAAGGCGTGGCGGATGCGGTAGCGTTTAAGCAAGTTGTAAATGAACTTCCCAATGAAGATTTCGAAATCGGGACATTTGAGTCGATTACAAAATTGACGCCGGGAGAATTTTATATTGTTGATTCCAATAATCCGGATTCTGTCCTTAACTATTTTTATATCAATGAGGAAGGAAAGATCAGAGAGGGCGAACAACCCACTACTTTTGATGGATCCGATGGAGTTCACCGAATTAGAATGAACCTGTCTCAATCTACTATTTCTTATGAGGAGATGTCTGATTTTGAACTCTACATAATGGCTAATGGAATAACAAAGGCTGAGTTAACTTATGTAGGAAACCATACCTTTGAATCTACCACCGGACATTTCGATTTCTTGATTCCCGGAGGCCCTGAAGCACCTTCCTGGTTAGGTTGGGAAGAAGAAAGATACCGGTTTAGGTTTATGGTAGACGGAGTGCAATCTTATTTGGGGAGCAATCAAAATGATAACATGAATGGATCGCTGGTTGAAGGTCTCGAGGCTTATAATGTAAGACCGAACGGAGATGAACCAGGTTATTATTACAACACGTATTTCTTAGGCGCTGATGTGTCTCAATGGCAGGGGGCATGGAAGTTTGCTGATCAGTATAATGGAGCATCCTTTACCGTTCGTATTATTTTTGATCCTAAAGCTGATCATTATTATCACGAATTTGAATTGAATTAGTGCTTGCACAAAGTCATTTGTGGTACTACCCTTTAGCAAGGTAGTACTACAAAAAAGAAGATATAATGAAATAACAATTCCTGCGGGATAACCAAAATAATTTGATATGCATAAAATATTTTTAAACATAATATTGCTCACTTCCTGCTGTAGCTTTATGATCATGAGTTGTAGCAGTGATTCACTGGATGACCAACTTATTGATAATGAAGACGATCAGGATTCTACAGGAACCGGGGGTTTAACGTATAGCGAAAAGGCAAAAGAAGTCTATGATTTAATTCAGGAACGCTACAAAGCAGGAGACCTTTATAAGGAGAATTTTCCAGAGCAGGGGGGAGAGAATCAGTACAGCTACTTGTGGCCTTATGTTGGAATGCTCACGGCTGGCAATCTCTTGTATGAACTGGGATATGATGAATCGATCTTAAAAAAGGAGTTTGAAGGGCTTGAGGCCTATTATGATAACAGGGAATCCTTACCCGCTTATCAGGCCTATCCGGTGGCAGAGCAAAGCACAGACCATTACTATGATGACAATGCGATTGTAGCCATGGAGCTTATTGATGCGTATAGATTGACGAATGACCAATTTTATCTGGATCGCGCCATTACAATTACAGATTTTATTATGTCGGGAGAGGATGCTCGCATGGGTGGCGGCCTCTATTGGTTCGAGGGTGTCTCCACCAATTGCAATTCCGAAACCAACTGTATAAAAGCTGCCAATACCACTGCTTATGCTGCGTTTGTTGCCAGCGAATTATACAAGGAAACCAAGGAGGCTAAATACCTTTCTTTTGCCCAAAGAACATATGAATGGGCGTACAATACGCTGAGGGATCCTGCGGATAATCTATACTGGAATGACATCCATATTGGTACCGAAGAAGTCAATCCAACCAAGTGGACCTACAATGCAGCAATGATGATCATGTCCGGGGTAAATCTTTTTGAGATCACCGGTGAACAATCTTATCTGGATCAAGCTATTACAACCGCTAGTTCTGCCTTTTCAAAATTTACCAAAGTAGTGAATGATCAACTCTTTTACCCGGCGCATGATTCCTGGTTCAATGTTGAACTTATGACATCTTTTGTTCAATTGTCGGAGCATTACCCGAAGGCAGAAGAGTATGTCGAGGTGTTCATTAAAAATGCAGATTACGCCTGGGAAAATGCCAGAACTTCGGATGGGCTATTTTATGAAGACTGGTCTGGAAATAATCAAGGAAGGTACTATTGGTTATTGCACCAGGCTGCTCTCATAGAAGCATATGGTAGGGCCGCATTATTTAATGGCGAAGACGAGGAATAGAAGAATGAGATATTATAGCGTAAAGGTTTTGCCATAATTATAAAATCAAATCCTTGAATTTGGTAGTGATGACAATATGCTTAACATTGCTATCTTGTAAACTCATCGAAATGGAACAAGAAACAGGAAAAAAGCAATATTAAGATTAAAAATTGTTTTTTTCCTGTTTAAGTCTTTATTTTTACCGGGAACATAATTTAGATATGGCTATAGAAGCAAAATCAGATCAGATCCCATTCAACATAGATCATAAAAGCCCCATTCCTTTGCATGTCCAGGTTGAGGAATTGATGCGAAAGCTTATTGCACACCCGCAGTATCAAAACGGTAAACTGTTGCCCAAAGAGGTGGAGCTGGCGAAGATATTGGGAATATCAAGAAATACCATCCGTCAGGCCACCAATAAGCTTGAAAATGAGAATTTGTTGGTGCGAAAAAAGGGGGTAGGCACCAGGGCCGTTAAAAGCACGGTGAGCACCAAACTAAATAACTGGCTGAGTTTCAGTGCCGAAATGCACAATAAGGGAATGGAGTTTATCAATTATCATCTGACTGTCAGCTGGGCAGAGGCTGATGCTGATGTCGCTGCGATGCTTCAGATTGAGGAAGGCAAAAAGATTTTGAAGATGGAAAGGCTTCGTGGGTTAGACAAAGGGCCTTTTGTATACTTTATCTCCTACTTCCATCCACGGGTGGGCCTCACAGGCAAGGAGGATTTCTCAAGACATCTATATGAGATTCTTGAGCAGGATTATGCCACCATGCCTTCTGTTTCTAAAGAAAGGATAAGCGCAATAGCAGCCAACAGTCTGATAGCGGAAAAACTCGGCATCAAAAAAGGAGATCCCTTATTGTTCAGGAAAAGG
>CAMPJM010000090.1 GCA_946886805.1 uncultured Flammeovirgaceae bacterium
TCAATTATTGAATTGTAAATCTTTCGGGAATAATCATAGCAGAAGGGATCTCTGCCTTTAGCGTTTGATAGGCTTTCTGCGCTTCAATCCGATCTAAAAATTTGCCCACCTTTACCTTGTAATTAGGCTGTAAGTATTGGATTTGAGGTCTTGACTCAGGAATTAAGCGGTACACCATATCTTTAATCTGCGTAGCGGCGTCCCTGCTATTTCCCGTGTATACCTGAATAGTGAACCCTGAGATCGGCTTATCCTTATTGTCTTCAGCAATAGTCGCCAGCTTTTCATTTATTTCCTGAGTTATTTCCAGGTTTGTTTGTATTTTTCCCTCCACAGGATTTTCAGTCACAACTGGCTTTGGCTCATTTTCAGCAATTACTGCTTCATAATCAATTCTATGAACGCTCAGGTCTTCCTGATAAGCACTTTTGTTATCACTACCGGACATAGACGTACTTGTAGTACAACCAAAAAAGCCGGCAATGACAGAATATAAAAAGAAATAATTCACAACCCTCATTTGTATGTTATTAATATTAACAGAAATTCCTTCCAATTATTATCCTGAAAAGATATTCCCAATTATTTTATGATAACTTATTTACTCCCCTATTAAGACACATTTATTATTGACCAAATCTTCCTCCACAGTTTTATATTTCACATCCTTCTTAACGGTTCCATCAGGATATTGAACACTCACTCTATCATTTCTACCGGCCACTTTCGTAGATTTAATTGGAGAGACTTTTTCAACCGGAGGCCTGTTTCGTGTGTCTGTATTTTTTCCTGCCAAAAGAGAATGGCTTTCTTCTTTCGTCTCATTAAGTTTTTGGCTGCTACGCTGTGGGACTCTCGCCTCCCTGACATCCTCAGGTTGCTGCACCGGAAGGTCTGCCTTTAACAAGAAAGAAATTGTGTCTTCATTTACTTTGGCAAGGAATGCTTTAAACAACTGGAACGCTTCAAATTTATAAATCAATAAAGGATCCTTTTGTTCATATACAGCATTTTGTACCGACTGTTTCAAATCATCCATTTCCCTCAAATGTTCTTTCCAGGCTTGATCTATAAAAGCCAGGGTAGCAAATTTTTCCATGGATTTTATTAGCTCCCCACAATGAGTCTCAACACTCTTTTTCAGATTCGATGTAATGCCTATTTGCTTTTTCCTGTCAGTAAATGGCACTAAAATATCACCTATAGTAGCACCCTTTTTTTGATAGATATCATTGATTATCGGAAAAGCCTTTTCCGCAATAGCTTTGTTCTTTTGTTGATAATGGCCATAGGAAGCATCATACAACTGTCTGGAAAGATCCTCAGCAGTAATTTTACTAAATTCTTCATGTGTAATAGGGTAATCTATACCTAGTACACTCAGCGTATTTAACTTAAAACTATCATAATCGTCGCCTCCTTTACTATTCAACACTATATCCTCACAGGTGTCATATAACATGTTCATGATATCCAGTTGAAGCCTTTCGCCAAATAAAGCATTCCTTCGTCTGGTATAAATTACCTCACGCTGAGAGTTCATTACGTCGTCATACTCCAACAGCCTCTTTCTAATGCCGAAGTTATTTTCTTCTACTTTTTTCTGGGCTCTTTCAATGGATTTGGTAATCATGGAGTGCTGAATAACCTCCCCTTCTTCCAGACCCATTCTGTCCATTAACCGGGCGATCCTGTCAGACCCGAAAAGCCGCATTAAATTATCCTCCAGGGAAACAAAGAATTGTGTGGAACCCACGTCTCCCTGTCTACCGGAACGGCCTCTTAGCTGCCTGTCCACCCTCCGCGACTCGTGCCTTTCTGTACCTACAATGGCCAATCCTCCCGCAGCCTTAGACTCAGGACTAAGTTTTATATCTGTACCACGACCCGCCATGTTTGTTGCAATGGTCACAGTTCCCGATTTTCCCGCTTCTGCCACCACTTCTGCCTCTCGTTGGTGCTGCTTGGCATTTAAAACCTGATGGTTAATACTTCTCAGTTTTAGCATCCTGCTCAACAGCTCAGAAATCTCCACTGAGGTGGTTCCAACCAACACAGGTCGCCCTGCCTTCGTTAATTCGCTGATCTCATCCGCAACCGCGTTAAATTTTTCCCTCACTGTCTTGTAAACCTTATCTTCCCGATCATCTCTAACTATAGGCCTGTTGGTAGGGATTACTACCACATCTAACTTATAGATCTCCCAAAACTCCCCTGCCTCCGTTTCTGCAGTACCAGTCATACCGGCAAGTTTGTGGTACATTCTAAAATAGTTTTGGAGCGTTACTGTTGCATAGGTTTGGGTAGCATCCTCAACTTTCACATTTTCCTTTGCTTCAATTGCCTGGTGCAGCCCATCGGAATACCTTCTGCCTTCCATTACCCGACCTGTCTGCTCATCAACAATTTTCACCTTACCATCTACTAAGATATATTCGGTATCTTTTTCGAAAAGCGTATAAGCCTTGAGGAGTTGATTAATTGTATGAATTCTTTGTGCCTTTACAGAATAATCTTTGATGAATTCTTCTTTCTTTTTAAGCTTCTCATCATCAGTCAAAGAACTATCATTCTCAAGATTTGCAATTTCTATTCCAATGTCCGGAAGAATAAAAAAGCTAGTATCTTCACCGTCACCTGTAATTAAATCAATTCCTTTTTCCGTCAGATCAATGCTGTTGTGCTTTTCATCTATCGTAAAATATAGTGGGAGATCAGCTTCCGGCATTAGCTTGGAATTATCCTGTAGATAGTAATTCTCGGTTTTTTGAAGAATTTGGCGATTCCCGGTTTCACTCAAGAATTTGATCAAAGGCTTGTACTTAGGAAGCCCTCTGTACGCTCTGAATAAAGGATCACCAGCATTCTTTTCATCCCCTTCTTTTAATTTTTTCTTGGCCTCCAGCAGAAAATCACTTACCAGTTTCTTCTGAGCATCTACCAATTTTGCAATTCGAGGTTTTAGATCATAGAATTCATGCTCATCTCCCTTGGGTACTGGGCCCGAAATAATAAGTGGTGTCCGCGCATCATCGATCAGTACGGAATCCACCTCATCTACCATGGCAAAATGATGCTTTCTTTGTACGAGATCCTGAGGGTCGCGCGACATGTTATCTCTTAAATAGTCAAAGCCAAATTCATTGTTGGTGCCGTAGGTAATATCGGCCTTATAGGCTTTCCTCCGCTGCTCACTATTTGGGGCATAGGTGTCAATACAATCTATGGACATGCCATGGAACTGAAATAGCGGGGCCATCCATTCTGAATCCCGCTTAGCCAAATAGCTGTTTACTGTTACCACATGTACGCCCCTATCTGCAAGCGCATTTAGAAATGCGGGGAGCGTAGCAACCAGCGTTTTACCTTCACCTGTCGCCATTTCGGCTATTTTTCCCTGATGCAAAACCACGCCACCTATAAGCTGCACATCATAATGCAACATGTCCCAGACCACCTCAGTACCGCCCGCTAACCATTTGTTGGCCCAGATAGCCTTGTCACCTTCTATGGTAACATTGGAATGCGTGCTTGCATATTCCTTATCATGCATGGAAGCGGTCACTTCCAATTTTCCATTGTCTTTAAAGCGCCTTGCTGTTTCCTTCACAATAGCAAAAGCATCAGGCAGTACCTTTAAAAGCACCTCCTCCAATTCCTTATTTCTATCCTCCTCAAGCTTATCTATTTCATTGAAAACAGCCTCTTTGCTGTCTATATCCAGATCGGGATTATCTTCAACCTTCTGATGCAATACTGCTATTTTGTCATCTATTGCTTTTAAATCCTCTCTAATTACAGCACGTACTTCTGCCGTTTTGGCTCTTAGTTCATCATCGCTTAAACCCGATAATTTGCTAAAAGCTGCATTTATCTTGTCTACATAAGGCAAAATCTCCTTAATATCTTTATCTGATTTGTTGCCAAACATTTTGGCCAGCCCTTTTGTAAGAAAATCTAACATAAGTTTATTTTGATATAGTACCCTTTGATAAAGGTCTTTTTAAATTTATTTAATTGTGTAAACTTCCAGAATCGCTCTTAAATTATTCCATTTCCCGAAATCGTTTCAGGATAAAATCACTTAAAATGATGGCAAGAAATTTACCATTTCTTTTTTAATTGTACAGCTTTTAAAATGTTAAATGTACAATCATATTTTAATTATCAAACATACTGCCATTGTTTATATTGGCATATCTAACTTCGCGGCGCAACACTTAATTTGTAATGCGAGTAACCATAATATGCCTCTAATATTCCCCGATTATAAAAATAGCATGCCCTTGCTAACCCACTATTAAATCTCTACAGAACCTTTAAAAACTTCTTCAGCAGGACCTCGTAGATAAACATTTTTAAAACCTCCGTTCTCTCTCACGAAAGACACTTCCAACTGACCGCCCAATGTTTGCACTGTCACGGGGCTTTTATAATCCATAAAACTTGCTGCCAGAGAGCAAGCTGTTACGCCAGTACCACAAGACAAAGTTTCGTCCTCCACCCCGCGTTCATAAGTCCTGACAAAAATCTGATTATCCCCATTTAAAGTCACAAAATTAACATTAGTGCCTTTTTGATGATAGCGGTCACTATTTCTGATCGCCTTACCTTCTTCATAGACAGGGAAGTCTTCAACAGATTCTACGAATTTAATATGATGCGGTGAACCGGTATTAATAAAATACGCTTCTTCAATTTTTTGAACATCCGAGACATCACCCATTTTCAAATTAACCAGTTCGTTCTTTATACTAGCTTCATGAAGACCGTCGATAGCCATAAATTTACATTGTACTCCAATCATACCTAACTGATGGGCAAACATTACAGCGCACCGGCTCCCATTGCCACACATGCTCTGACTGGCGTCTGCATTAAAATAAACCATTTCAAAATCCGACTCCTGATGAAACTGGATTAAAATGAGGCCATCAGCGCCAATTCCAAATTTTCTATCACAAAGTTTCCGTACCAAGTCATGATCTTCGCCATTAAAAACTCCTTCACGATTATCAATCATCACAAAGTCATTTCCTGTACCCTGATATTTATGAAACTGCAAATTTTTCATCGAATTAAATCTTTTGAAGAGCATCTTCTTTGTAAACCTAGTTTAAAAAGACGATACTAGAGAAATAAAAATGTAAATATAAGGGATTAAAATGCTGTCGCAATAATTAGGCAGCGGTTTATAATGTAGCTTTTAAATTTTTAGGCTTTCACAATCATTTTCCCGGAATTTTCACCGGAAAAAAGACCTAAAAGTGCCGTCGGCAAATCTTCAAACCCTTCTTTGATGGTTTCTGTATATTTAAGTTTCCTTCGTTTAGCCTTTAAAGAAATCATCAGGCATAATGGTTCCTCTAAATCCTCCTCTTTTTTGCTATATTGCTTTTTGTGTTATATAAAGGTAAATTTGTTATATTAAATAAGGCATTCAAAAGGTAAATGGATAATCGCACTTATATGGAAATCATCACACTTAAAATTAAAAACAAAAACAAATTCCAGCATTTCTTGAATTTTATTAAGGACTTGGATTATGTGGAAGTAATCTCCTCAAACAAAAGAGAATCTGTTTCAGAGGATGATTTTTTTGCACTGACTGGGATGTGGGAAAAAAGAGATATAACCAAAGAAAATTTAAGAGCTAAGGCATGGCCAAAAACAAATTAATTCTCTGCGACCAATATTATAATAGAACTTTCTAAAAACAATCTCCTTATTTCTCAGGAATTACAAACCATTGGATCTGCAAATATTGCCGTTAGCGCAGTATCTGCTGGTGAACTCATGTACGGTGCTTTAAATAAAGCTGAGCTTGCAAAAATAAAAAAAGGTCTTAATGCCATACAAATTATCCACTTAGATGAAACTATTTCCGGAAAATGCCTCGAATTGTTAGAAGGTTATTCGTTGAGCCATAACCTTGACGTACCGGATGCCCTGATTGCTGCGACAGCAATCACACATAATCTGCCCTTATATACACTTAATTTAAAAGATTTTCGATTTATTGAAGGGATAAAACTGTATCTCAACAAATAAAAACCACAAACAAAAAAAAGACTGATCCTCTCGAACCAGCCCTTTAGTCAAATTAATATTTTCTTTGCAATTATATTTTTTCTTTGATCCTTGCGGCTTTACCTTGTCTGCCTCTTAGATAATATATACGAGCTTTTTTAACGGCACCCTGACGAACAACTTCAATTTTCTCGATATTCGGAGAAATAATTGGAAAAATTCTTTCAATACCAATACCATTTGAAACTTTTCTTACTGTAAAAGTTTCACCGTTAGAGCTTGGGTTTTTTCTCTGGATCACAGTTCCCTGAAATTGCTGAATCCTTTCTTTGTTACCTTCACTAATTTTTACGTGAACATTGATAGTGTCACCTGCTTTAAAAAAGGGAAAACTATTTCTCTTTTCCTTATACTCTTCCTCTACTAATTTTATAAGATCGCTCATGATTTATTGATATTAATCTTTCTCGCCGAAAAATGAACTGCAAAGATAGAAATTTTTTATTTATATTTAAATTATAATTAAATAAATTATTTGATTATTCGGATGTAGCCGATTTTATTCCAACAAATCAGGTCTTCTTTTCTTTGTTCTTTCTACAGCCTGGTCAAAACGCCATTCGTCAATTTGTTTTTCATTGCCACTTAACAAAACATCAGGAACCTTCAAACCCTGGTAATCATATGGCCTTGTATATACTGGCGGTGCTAACAACCCATCCTGAAAGGAGTCTGTGAGAGCAGATGTTTCGTCAGAAAGTACGCCCGGAATTAAGCGGATAATTGCATCTGCTAAAACAGCGGCAGCCAATTCCCCACCCGAAAGCACATAATCACCCACACTTATTTCCCGTGTTATCAAAGTTTCCCGTATCCGTTCATCAATACCTTTATAATGACCGCATAAAATGATTATATTTTTCAACAGCGATATCTCATTTGCCGTGGACTGATTAAGGGTAACTCCATCCGGGGTCATGTAAATTATCTCATCGTATTGTCTTTCTTTTTTCAGATAATCAATACAATTTGCTATTGGTTCTATCATCATAACCATGCCGGCACCTCCACCATAGGCATAGTCATCAACGTTTCGGTGTTTGGAAGAGGTAAAATCCCTAAGATCGTGCAGAAAAACGGAAACCAATTTTTTTTCTTTGGCTCTTTTAATAATAGAATGGTCAAAAGGGCTTGCTAAAAGGGAGGGAAGGCAGGATATAATATCTATACGCATAATTAATCCTCCATATAAATTTTTAATAAGCCGTCCGGTAAGTTTACCGCTACAATTTTAAGGGTATGGTCTACAGATAATACCACATCGTCAACAATAGGGATCAAAACCTCCCTTTCTTTATATTGCATGGAAATCAAATCCTGATGAGGTAAATTATAAATGGTGGCAATTTCACCCAATGTACCTTCTACCTGATCTTGCACCCTATAGCCAATGATGTCGTGAAAATAAAACTGATCAGCGGCTAAGGCCGGCAATTTTGCCAAAGGCAGATACAGTGCCTTATTTTTTAAAGACTCTGCTGATTCAATATCATCAACCTCTTCAAATTTTACAACCGCTTTATTACCTGAAATAGATAATCTTTCAATAAAAAATGGAATCAGTTTATTGTCGATATCAACAAAAACAGATTCCATCTTTTTATAGTTTTCAGGCACATCAACATCAAGATATGCCTGAATTTCTCCTTTTAACCCATGGATTTTAGCCACATACCCTAATTGGAAACATGCTTCAAAATCCATAAGAATTATTTTTTATCATCCTCTTCAGGTAGTTTATCTCCAGATTCAGGAGCCTTAGAAGGATCATCCTTTGGTGTCTCTTCAGCTTTTGGAGCTGCTTCCTCTGCCTTAGGAGCTTTTTCTTCTTTTGTTTCCTCTTCAGGAAGCTTGTCTCCAGATTCAGGAGCCTTAGTTTCTTCTTTAGCTTCTGCTTCAGGAGCCTCAGTTTCTTCTTTAGTTTCTGTTTCTTTAGTTTCTGCTTCCGGAGTTTTTGCTTCTGCTTCTGGTGCTTGTGATTCTACTTCTGGAGCTTCTACTTCAGCTTCAGGAGCTTTTTCAGCAACTTCTTCGGTTTTTTCAGCCTCAGGTTCTTCAACTACATTCTTTTTTCTCAAGGCTTCTGCTCTTGCTTCTTTAACTTTCGCTTCGGCTTCCATTCTGGCTTTTGCATCAGACTCTTTCTTCTGCGCTAAAGTATCTTTTTTACCGGTAATTTTAGCTTCTTTAGACTCTTGCCACTCCTGGAAACGCTTATCAGCTTGGTCCTGGGTAATAGCCCCTTTGGAAACGCCAATTTGAAGATGTTTCTTCAAAAGTATGCCTCTGTAAGAAAGCATGGCTTTTACCGTGTCTGTAGGTTGTGCACCTTTCATTATCCAATCAAAGGCTTTTTGATCATCAAGCTCAATATGCGCTGGATTACTTGCCGGATTGTACACACCGATTTTTTCTATGAAACGACCATCTCGTGGTGCGGTGGAATTTGCTACGACCACGTCGTAAATTGCCAACTTTTTGCGTCCTCGACGCGCTAATCTAATTTTTACTGCCATTTTTGAAATAGTTTTTTAACTCGATGGAACCCGTCCACCAATAAGTTTGCAAACTTAATAAATATTTAGGACTTTTTTACTTCCTTTTATTAATAATATGAAGATCTATGATTACCCGCTCTTCTAAAAATTTTATATTCAATCCAGGGGCAATATTTTTGGAAGCATTAAAGATGATATTTTTGCTTAAATTATAAGAAAACACCAGCGGAGCTATGGACACAGCTTTAAGCTTTCCTTATTTAATAAACATTGAGGATGAAGTAAGGTTATACCCAAAAAGGAACAATAACTACCTAAATTTACCCTTACGCAACGCATTGAAAACGCATATATTTGCTTATGCGAATATGCGGTTTTTTAGTCTTTAATACTTTAATTACTTTTGTCGCATACAAATAAATAATCAATGGACAAGTTCTCTTACATTTCAAATGCTCATGGTAATTATCTGGATGAGCTTTACCAAATATATAAAGAAAATCCTTCTACCTTAGATGAATCCTGGCAAAAATTTTTTGAAGGATTTGATTTCGGGCAGATACAAGAAAATACAAATGGAAACGCTGAGTCTACAGGTTTTGAAGACACTGTAACCTCCGCACATTTTGAGAAAGAAATCAAAGTTCGCCATTTAATTCACGCTTACAGGACAAGGGGACATTTACGTGCTAAAACCAATCCGGTAAGGGAAAGAAAAGATAGGAAAGCTTTGCTAGACCTTGAGGACTTCGGATTGAGCAGCGCTGACCTTAATGAGGAGTTTGAGGTAGGCCATATAATAGGTATTGGCAGGGCCACCCTTCAAAAAATCGTTGATTCTTTAAAGCAGATCTATGAGGGAACGGTAGGCTTTGAATACATGTACATAAGGGAGCCGGAGATTTTGGAATGGTTTAAAACAAAATCTGAAAAGGAATCACTGAGTTTTAACCCACCTATTGAGCAGAAAAAAAGAATTCTGTCGAAGTTGAATGAAGCGGTTGTTTTCGAAAACTTTCTACACACCAAATATTTAGGTCAGAAAAGATTTTCTCTTGAAGGAGGGGAAACTACTATACCCGCTTTGGATGCAATTATCAGCAAAGGGGCTTCACTGGGAGTCAAAGAGGTGATGATAGGGATGGCACACCGTGGCAGGTTAAACGTCCTTGCCAATATCATGGGCAAAACCTATGAACAGATTTTTACTGAATTTGAAGGTACCGCGGAACCAGATCTTACTATGGGAGATGGCGATGTAAAGTATCATATGGGTTTTTCAAGTGAAATAACATGCCAGGGAGGCGAAACTGTCAACTTAAAACTGGCTCCAAACCCGTCTCACCTCGAAGCAGTTAATCCTGTTGTAGAAGGCTTCCTACGGGCAAAAATAGACAAGCTACATAAAGATGTAGATAAAGTCCTTCCTATCCTTATTCATGGTGATGCTGCAATAGCGGGTCAGGGAATTGTTTATGAACTTGCCCAAATGTCCAAACTAGAGGGATATCATACTGGGGGAACTATTCATTTTGTCATTAACAACCAGGTTGGTTTTACTACTGATTTTGATGATGCCCGTTCAAGCATTTACTGCACCGACGTGGCTAAAACTATAGATGCACCCGTACTTCATGTCAGTGGGGATGATCCTGAAGCGGTAATTTTTTGTGTAAATCTGGCAACAGAATTCAGACAAAAATTTAACAGGGATATTTTTATCGATATGGTTTGTTACAGAAGGCATGGCCACAACGAAAGCGACGAACCTAAATTCACCCAGCCTTCTCTATATAACAAAATATCAAAGCATCCGAACCCAAGAGAGGTTTATAACAAAAGCTTAATAGAAAGAGGGGATGTAGATGCCGAATTAGCAGAAAAAATGGATTCGGAATTTAGGGAGCTGTTGCAAGCAAGGCTAAACCTCGTAAAGCAAAAACCACTTCCATACAATTACCAGCAAATGGAGAAGGAGTGGCATGTTCTTAGGAAATCAGAACCTGAGGATTTTGAAGAGTCTCCGGAAACAGGGATTTCCGAAGATGTTTTTTATAAGGTAGCCAAAGCTCTTACCACATTACCTAAAGGTTTCAAACCCATTAAACAAATTGAAAAGCAATTTAAACAGCGGAAAGATCTTTTTTTCAATTCAAAACAATTAAATTGGGCTGCTGCCGAACTCATGGCTTACGGCTCCATACTTTTAGAAAAGAAAATTGTTCGTTTAACGGGTCAGGATACCCAGAGAGGGACATTCTCTCACCGTCATTCTGTGATACATGATGCGAATACTAATGAGGCTTACAATAGCCTAGATCATATTGAAGAGGGGCAGGAAAGATTCCGTGTGTATAACTCTTTGTTGTCGGAGTTTGGTGCTTTGGGGTTTGAATTTGGATATGCATTGGCAAATCCTAATGCATTGACTATCTGGGAAGCTCAGTTTGGGGACTTTGCAAATGGCGCACAGGTTATGATAGATCAGTTTATCACCTGTAGTTATACAAAATGGCAAAGGATGAACGGGCTGGTTTTATTGTTGCCACATGGCTATGAAGGTCAGGGTCCGGAGCATTCCAATGCCAGGCCAGAGCGGTTTTTACAAATGGCAGCAGGTTATAATATGTTTGTTGTGAATATCACACAGCCGG
>CAMPJM010000091.1 GCA_946886805.1 uncultured Flammeovirgaceae bacterium
GAAGAATACTTTAATTAACAGGCAGAAAAAAATGGCCTATGAAATCGCATACAAAAAGTATCTGGAAAAGCAGGATCTCAACTCATTTTTAGATACTGAAAGCGAGATTTTCTATTCAGACCTGGAGCAGCTAGCCGAAACAGTTATTGATAGACTGCCTGTTCAGCAAAAAGAAATATTTTTATTATCAAAAAAAGAAAGTATCCCCAGCAAAGAAATTGCTGACAAACTCAATCTTTCCTTGCGAACGGTAGAAAATCAAATCTACAGGGCCGCAAAAAAAATCAGGGAAACACTTAAAAAAAACGGAGTGTACTAAATTGTTCGGGGATTCCTACAAGACGGATTTCCCGGGTGGAATCTGGCTTCAAGGATATTACTTTCAAGCTCTAAAAGGTCAGCTATGGTCAATGCATTAGCTCCCCCAGACCATTTGCAAAAAGACACTTTTTAACACTTCTAAAAGTCATTCCAACACTTTTAATATCGACTTAAATATCTATAAATTAGCAAGTTATACAAAAACATATAGATTATTTCGATCAATTTAGTCAAAAAGATTCCTTGCCTCAGACGGTCTATCCATAGATATTAGTAAAAATAATTTATGAATTATGATTTCAAAGGCGCTCAATTTAATTGTTTCTGAATTAAACAGATACATCCCTCCTACGCTTCCTGAAGATCCGGCAGAAGTTGTGTTGGGAAATATTGCGCTCAATGAGTCCTCTGATCAAAACGATATTCTGGACAGAGTGGTGGTAAGTCTGGTAAATATTGAAGAAGAAGTCGCTTTAAAAAATGCGCAAACCTTTCAAAAAATGTCTACCGGTGCAAGGTATTTTCATCAACCTGTACACCTGAATCTTTATCTAGTTTTTGCGGCACACTATCCTAAGTTTTATGAGAAAGCCCTTTTGAGATTGTCTTCGGTAATTCGATTTTTCCAACATAAAAAAACATTTGATTTAGGAAGCAGCTCTTCATTACCTGTTGTTCTGAATTCTGAAGAACCGGAGCTATCAATCACTATGGATTTGTATACTATGACGTTCGAACAGATCAATCATTTGTGGGGAACCTTGGGAGGAAAACAAATGCCTTTTGTCATGTACAAAGGAAGACTCGTGAAGCTTCAAGACAAAAGAATAGTCAAAGAAGCACCATTAATTGAAGTGATCCAGAATAATGTTCATTCCACCCTTGTTTCGAGCTAATTATGGAATCTATTGTTTTCAAAAAACTCTTTGAACTAAGAATACTCCACGAGTACTACCTCTCAAAGAATGATGATTCAGAATATTTTGCCCTAAGCGAGCTCGAAAAAGGCGAAATCTTGGATAATATGCTGTTTTATGACCGATATGATATCTGGAAAGACATAGCAATTGAACCCACTCGGGAAACTTTAAAGGTTCTGGACAATCAGCACCTACGATTTGTCCGTCAAAAAACAGGCTTCCTGCTTGGAATAAAAGTAAAGCCTTCTGTTGGTGGCCCCTTTTTTCCCTTCATCAACCTCGAAGAAAGCTTGACTTTTAGCTTTATGATTAGGGTAAAAAATTCAAATTTTAAGAATTATACTAACCAGAGACTTCAGAGCAATTTTCCCGCTATTTTTTATTTTTCCAATGACAACAGCGACAACAATAAAATCTTTCCATCGCTTTCATCTCCAGTCGAGCTATTCAAATCAGGCAGAACTTATGAAGCAGGGGAAATCGTTCAAATTGGTCCGGATGTAATGCAGGCAATAATCAAAACGAACACGAATGCCCCTGCTAATTGGAAAAAAATTGACTCTATTGCTATAACTCATGAGGGGGAAAAATTTGCGCTACCACTGCAATTTTCCTATGGTTTTGAAGCTGGAACAAATGTCTTACAGGCAGATTTTATGCTCAAAAAAACTGACGGAACAATCGTCAAAACCATATCAGCAACGAAGACCACTCCTCTTGATAAAGTTCTTTTAAACTTTACACCTGAAGACACGGAACGGGAAGTAAAAGGTTTACATCTGCTTGAGGTAAGCGGAGATAATGGATTTCAAGATAATCGAAGGATATTTTTTTCGGACAACTTCAATGCTGCGGACTTTGGAATTCTTGAGATTAAAACAGATTCGGCCAACCCCGGATTTAATTTGCTTAATGCCGACGGAAGCATAAATCCAGTAACGCCCGTATATGAAATCAGAATAAAATCCAGAAATACGTATTGGAGATATTTATCTTCCAGGGGAACTACACTTGCTGTCACACCAAAAACTGCTCCATATCTTATATCGGACAGTGGAGCTTTAAGATCAAAACTGCCAATTCCAATGAGAGGAGCATTGTATGAATTCAGGGATGCTGATCCTACGGTTCCTCTTGTCTTCCTGCCAAATCCCTCGGACTTTTCTCTAAAACCTGAAACCGACGGAAGGATATACTCAGACATTTACGTGTCAGAAATTAAGGATTTGGTTACTGAAACGCCTTGAGTGCAAGTAAAGAATGTAGCAAAATATAATAAGGGAGCTGAGTTTACTTTATTGAATTTTTATAATAGGAGATTAAGTAGGATAAGGTAGCAAATGAATCATGCTTCCGGCGTCATACTTCCAGTTAATTTATTTTTTGACATTAAACTGATACCTAATCATGAATGACTACAAAACCCCGGGAGTGTACATTGAAGAAATTCCTAAGCTTCCTCCCTCAATCGCCTCTGTAGAAACCGCCATACCCTCTTTTATAGGTTATACAGAAAAAGCCCAGCACAGAGAGCCCCTTGATTTGCTTAATAAGCCCAAACGAATCACTTCTATGTTGGAGTATGAGCTCTTCTTTGGTGGCCCGGAACCTGAAACAACCATAGTGGTAACTATTGATACTACCCAAACGAGCAAAATTGATGTCCAGGGAAAGGTCACGACACCCTCCAAATACCTCATGTATTATTCTTTACAGATGTTTTTTACCAATGGAGGAGGCCCATGCTATATTGTTTCAGTGGGTGACTACTCAGGTGCCGGAGTTATTGACCAGGCCACCTTAACGGGAGGACTCGCTGAAGCAGCTAAGATCAACGAAGTAACACTGATCCTTTTCCCGGACTCTATGAACATGACTTCTGCGGGGAATTATTATTCTCTTCACAAAGAGGCGATGGACCAGGCTGCAGAGCTTAAAGACAGATTTGTAGTGATGGATGTCTGGATGAATCCCGATCCGACTACTTTACCGGAGGATAATATAACGGAGGTAAGAAACGCAGATTTCGGAACTATTGAGACGACCAAATATGGTGCTGTTTATTACCCACGGATCTTTAGCAGACTTGATTATAGCTATAAAGTAGCTGGTGTTGATGATGATGAGGCAGTCACCATCATCGGCAAGGGCGACAGTAGTCTGGATGGAACTCTGGCTGAGTTGAAGAGCAAGAACAATGCTTATTACTTTATGGCGAAGGGAGCCATCAATGACATTGAAATGATACTTCCTGCATCCTCTGCGGTGGTAGGAAAATATGCGGAAGTCGACAATAGCCGCGGTGTATGGAAGGCTCCAGCTAATATTGGAATTGATTATGCGATCAGGCCCGAAATCATTGTTAGTCACAAAGAACAGGCTGACTTGAATGTTGACGTCTTGGCCGGCAAATCGATTAACGTAATTCGTTCGTTTCCCGGAAGGGGGCCTGCTATCATTTGGGGAGCCAGAACACTCGCAGGAAATGATAACGAGTGGCGGTACATTCCTGTAAGACGATTCTTCAATATGGCGGAGGAATCCATCAAAAACGCTACCGAACAATTTGTTTTCGAACCTAATGACCGGAATACCTGGGTAAGGGTGAAATCCATGATTGAAAACTACCTTACTCAACAATGGAAAGCGGGTGCCCTCATGGGAGCTTCAACAAAGGAAGCTTTCTTCGTTCACGTAGGCTTAGGGGAGACCATGACAGAACTGGATATATGGGAAGGCAGAATGATCGTGGAAATAGGATTGGCGGTAGTACGACCTGCAGAATTTATCATACTAAGGTTTATGCACAAAATGTTGCAGGAGTCTTAATATCAACCATAACTATTAAAATTTCTAATCATGGCGCTTAAACCATATAATAAAACACTTCCCTCTCACCAGGATGACAATGACTGTCCCTCATGCGAGGAGATGGATTTGCCTACCCAAAGAACCATTAATACTCAACGAACCAAATACTGTGATGAGTTGATCTGGTCTGAGGGAGAGGTAGTCAAAAGTGAGCAGAACTATGAAGGGCTCTCCACTCAGTATGAACACAAGAAATGCATGTTCATTTGGACCCAGACAAATTACCAGATCTACCGAAATATGGTGATATGCATTAGTCCTGAACTCATGCAAACCACCGAATCTATCAAAGAAAATATTGCAACTTATATAAAACTAAATACAGACCTCTCCACTACCCTTAAATCAATCTTTAAGGCGGCCAAAGAAGTCAAAGTAAAATTAACAGAATTGAGGGATCAGGCCTGCAAGCTGGAAAACTGTGTGAATGACAGCTGCAACAGCATTCAGTTAGGTTTACTTACCGGAAAAGCAGCCGAAAATTGCAAAGGCGAAACGAAACCTCCCACCGAAAGGCCGGAAGCCTGTACAGATGCAGAAGATATTCTTGATGAACTGATTTGCATGCCCAAAACATTGAGCTTTGATATAGATTCAATTTTTAAATCCTCCTCTGATGTTATTGGAATCCAGGTATTTTCCAATATTCCTTCATTAGATTCCTTGCAAAAAAACTTTTCAGATTTAGCCAAAGAGTTTGACAAGCAGGTCCAGGAAACTTCCAAACTCAGGGAAGGTGATTTGAAAAAACTGCAGGAAGATATCATTAAAACGGTCTATGAAACTAGCAAGTCCGCCATTTCGAGGCTTAAAAAGAGAAGCGATTTTGAGGGTTTAAGACAGACTTTGGATTATATCTGCTGCGCTGAATGCGGATGCATTGAAGGAAATGGAAATGGTGAGCCACGACTTAAAAAATGTGAATGCGACCTCTGCTACATCTGCGACGAAGTAAAAAATACTTTTTGTCAGCAATGTGAAGTAGAGGAACCTGAGATTGATAAGCCACAGCACCAGGCAAGCTAGAAGCCTGACAGGCAGATTCTACATTACTTAATTTAAAAAAACTCAAAATATACCTTTATGCTGACGACCTATGAATATGATCAACTAGACAAAGAGAAATGGCAGAGCGGAAACATACTGGAATGCTGTTTCGGTGAAAACCCTGATGATCCTAACGGAAAGGGAGATTGCTGCTACAATTCCTGGCAAACAGAATTAGTTCAGATTACCTCATTGTATAGCGAAGCCGAGGAACAAGCTAAACAACTCTTATATGAATACAACCTTATTGTCCAAAGAAGGGACAAGCTAAAAGGATGGTACGATGAACTTACCAAACTTGACCTCTCTGCAAAAAAGATCTGTGATCAGTTGGACGTAATGTTAAATCAGTTGGAGAAAATCTATACCAATACGGAATTAGCAGTAAAAGCCATCAATATTTTGTATTGCATGATCCGGGACTTTTATCTTCAGGTAGATTATATCAAAACCCGCTATGATCAATTGCTCAATTGCATCCGATGTATAGACAATCCTGCATTGGCTCCGGGACAAGGCATTATGAAATGTCTGGATGAATATTATAAGAAGTTGGATGCGATAATCAAAACCCGTGACAGCATGGTTTTATTAATTCTATCTGCCATCAAAATCGCCAATCAGTTGAGCCATCAAATTGGATCAGATTTTGGATTAAGTTCTATTCTTGCGTCCTGGAAGTTTACTTTCAATTGTGAAGAAGAATGCGGAATACCTGAAGAAGAATGCGCTAACCGCCAGATCGACAACCCTACTCCGAAAACCGCCAGTCTTGGAAGTGAAGGGTGTGTACTTGAGCCAATGATTACTTTCCCAATTTGCAATGATATCTATTATGCAGATTTGAAAAGCAAATTAGCAAGTGATGAAACCCTTGCAAAAGAATTGGCAAAGAACCTTTTAGAAAAAAATAAACGCAAGGAAGAACTGCTTGCCTGTAAACAGAGCCTTGTTGCAGCAATCATTGAAGTTGATCCCAAATTAAGATGTAAATAATCGAATTAAATTCTAAAATTATGGCAGAAGATCCCAAAAAGAATTATCCCCTTCCAAAATTCCACTTTCAGCTTGAGTGGGGAGGAACAAGGGTGGGTTTCACAGAAGTAAGCGGACTGGATTTTGAGACTGAGGTAATTGAATATAGGGAAGGCAATAGTCCTACTTATAATAAGACAAAGCAACCAGGTCTTACCAAATACAGCAATATCACATTAAAACGCGGGACTTTCCTTGGCGACTTTGAGTTTTTTGAGCAATGGAAAAAGACTTTCATGTTCCAGGAAGGAAAGGAAAAATTCAGGCGCGATGTCACTATCAAACTGCTCAATGAGGAACACCAACCCATCATTTCCTGGACGCTTTCCAAAGCCTGGCCATCAAAAATTCAATCTACCGATTTAAAAGGTGATGCCAACGAGGTAGCCATCGAAACTATGGAATTGGTTCATGAAGGTTTGTCGATAGTAGAAGCTAAAAAATAAGAATAAATGGCAGAAAACCAGAAAAGACCTGAAGACTTTTATCAGACTGTTAATTTTCATTTCCGGGTTGAATTTTCTTTGCCCGAGAAAAAGAAAGAATATGATATCCGGTTTCAATCTGTTACTGGTCTTGATTCCACCATTGAAACCGAAACTGTGAAAGAAGGGGGTGAAAATAGGTACGAACATGTGGTTCCCTCCCGAAGAAAATATGGGCCGCTTACTTTAAAGCGAGGTCTCTTAAAACCAGAAGACTCCGCATTAACGGATTGGCTGAAAAGGGCTTTTGACGATGAAAAGGTGGAACCTATAAGCGAAGTAAACATAAAGCTGCTCAATGAAGCCCACCAACCGCTGATGTACTGGACCATTAACAATGTGTGGCCCAGGAGCTGGAAAGTGGGAGAACTCAATGCCATGCAGGGAGAAATCCTGGTTGAAACACTCGAGCTTAATTATAATCGGCTGGTATTTAAAAGTTAAGGATATGCCTATAGAGGTTAGGGAACTCGTCATTAAAGCGACTGTAGTGCAAGATGATACCGGCAGTGGAAGCAGTACTTCATCCGGTAAAAATATTACGCCTAATGAGCAGATCATCAATGCTTGTGTTGAAAAGATATTGGAAATATTAAGAGATAGAGATGAGCGATAGAAAAAAGTTAGAAAAGCTTATAATTAAAACCTTTGCTAACAGGGATTTTACGGGAGAAGATGCTTCCAGAAAATTTACCGCGCCTATCAATCCGGAATCTTTTACCAAAAATTATAAGGTAGACCTTGACACCCGGACAGGCTCAGGAAATAATGGCACTGAACCGGGATTTAAATCCACCTCACCTGAAGAATTGCGCCTTGATTTTACGCTCGACGGCACTGGTACAATGGAAGGGTATGTGGAAGAATATAAAAAAATGAGTGTTCATGATCAGCTTGACAGGTTTTTAAAGTGTGCCTATAATTTTGATGGGGATATCCATCGTCCAAGATTTCTAATTATTATTTGGGGCTCAGAAATCAATTTCAGATGCGTTCTTTCTAACCTCGATATCAATTACACACTTTTTGATCCTGACGGGGCGCCCTTAAGGGTAAAGATCACGGCGACCTTTTTAAACTACAAAGCAAGGGAAGAGAGGTTGGCTGAAGAAAGACAGAGTTCGCCAGACCTTACCCATTACAGAAAATTAGAGGAAGGAAATCGCCTGGATCTACTGGCTTATGGCATTTATAATGATCCCAAATACTTTCTTCAGGTAGGGAAAGTAAATGGATTGAGTAGCATAAGAAATGTAAAAGCCGGTACCGATCTATATTTCCCTCCCTTTGATAAAAATGAATTATAATGGAAGAATTGCTCATTCCCAATACTTCACTACACGACGTTGTCAGTTACGATATCCTAATTGATGACGCCGTAATCAGCCGTGCTTACCAAATATTATCCCTTTCCGTCAGCAAGGAGATCAATCGGATACCTTTTGCAAAAATAGTAATGAGGGACGGAGAGGCTGCCGACAAAACCTTTGCAGTGAGTGAGGAAGAGCTATTTATTCCCGGTAAAAAAATAAAAATAAAAATTGGAAGGGACGGAGAAAACAACCAGGTGTTTGCCGGAATAATTACCAAACATGCTATACGGATAAAAGAAAATGGAAACGGGGAACTGCTCGTAGAATGCAGGGATGAGGCAGTTAAAATGACGATCGGCAGAAATAGCAGGTACTTTGAAAATATGAAAGACAGTGAAGTATTTGATGAACTGATAAGTGGCTATAGCGGCGTGTCCAGTGATTCAGAAGCGACCTCCTTACAACATAAAGAGCTAGTGCAACACCATATTTCCGATTGGGACTTTATGCTTTTACGAACTGAAGCCAATGGGATGTTGGTGAATGTAGAAGACGGAAATATCAAAATATCAAAACCTGATACGTCTCCTGAGCCCGTGCTCCAGGTAACTTACGGAACCAGCTTATTGGAATTTGAAGCAGAAATGGACGCACGCAATCAATGGAAAAAAGTAGAAGCAAAATCGTGGGATTATGCAGACCAGGGTTTCTTCTCAGGAGATTCTGAGTCTTCGAATTTTACAGAACCGGGGAACATATCGGGAAGCGAACTTGCCAAGGTCATCAACCTTGAGTCTTTAAATTTGCGTCACAGCGGGTACAGGATTGAGCAAGAACTAAGAGACTGGAGTAGTGGCGTAATGATGCGCAGTAGGTTAGCAAAGATCAGGGGTAGGGCGAAATTCTCTGGTTTCTCCTCGATCAAACCAGGAGACCTTGTGAAAATTGAAGGTGTGGGAAAAAGATTTAAAGGAAAAGCCTACGTTACCGCTGTCCGGCAAGATATCGGACAAGGAATGTGGGATACTCACATCCAATTTGGTCTCGATCCGGAAAGGTATGCTGAGTCGAGGCCTAAAGCACAGGATCCTTTGGCAGGAGGACTTGTATCCGCCATCAATGGCTTACAAATAGGAAAGGTAGTTCAGCTTGAAAATGACCCTGACGGGGAGAACAGGGTCCTTGTAAGAATTCCTACAATTGATAATAACGCTGGCGGCATTTGGAGCAGAGTTGCCACGCTGGATGCAGGTTCTGACCGCGGCTCATTTTTTCTTCCTGAACTTGAAGATGAAGTAATTGTGGGGTTTATAAATGATGACCCGAGGGATGCAGTCATCCTCGGAATGGTACACAGCAGTGCAAAAGCTGCGCCCTTAACTGCAAAAGATGTTAACCATGAGAAAGGTTTTACCACAAGAAGTAAAATGCACATCCTGTTTAATGACGATACAAAAACGATCACCGTTGACACGCCCGCCGGAAACAGCATTGTTTTGGACGAAAAGGGAACGAAAATCGAAATTAAAGACCAGAATAAGAACAGCATAAAGATGGACAGTTCGGGTATAAAACTAGAAAGTCCCAAAAATATTGAATTAAAAGCAGGCATGAATCTGACATTATCAGCAGCAGCATCACTGACAATCGGCGGTGCTTCGCTTTCGATAAAGGCAGATGGAAATGTGAGCGTGGAAGGGGCGGTAGCTAAACTTTCCTCGCAGGGAATAACAGAAATAACTGGTTCATTGGTAAAAATAAATTAAAAGATATGCCTCCAGCAGCAAGAGTAAGCGACCTTCATACCTGTCCGCTATTTAACGGGCCTGTACCTCATGTAGGTGGGCCGGTAACCGGACCAGGCGTTCCCACTGTTTTAATAGGCAGTATGCCTGCGGCAGTGGTAGGTGATCTTCTTGTTTGTGTGGGCCCTCCCGATTCAATTGTAAAGGGCTCTGCGACAGTATTTATTGGAGGCAGACCTGCAGCAAGGTTAGGAGATTTAACGGCGCATGGAGGCGTAATCGTGGTAGGGTTTCCAACGGTAATGATCGGAGGATAGCAACTTTGAAAATGTAAACTTGAAGAATAGTAAATCAATAAAAAATGGCTGAGACATTTAACTCATTTTTAGGAACTGGTTGGTCCTTTCCCCCAACCTTTGACCATACTTCAGGTGAGGTTCAGTTGTCGTCCGATGTAATGGATATTGAGCAAAGCCTTCATATTCTTCTATCCACAAGTTTAGGGGAAAGGGTAATGCAGCCTAAATATGGATGCAACCTCAATGACTTTATGTTTGAGACGATGAGCAGCTCGGTGATGGGATATATAAAGGATAGAGTAAGAAGTTCGATCCTATTTTTTGAACCAAGAATCGTCGTTGAAAAGATTGAAGTAACTGCTGATGGCTCTTTTGATCTGATAGAAGGCAAGTTTATTATTTCTATCGATTATACCATACCTGGTACTAATTCCAGGTTCAACTATGTGTTCCCTTATTATAAAAATGAGGCACTGAAGCCAATTTAGGTTACCATTCAAACTATTGAACTCTAAATAACCCAAGATAATATTTCTATGATTAATTGTGATCATTTAACCCATCCTTTTCAACACGACCCCGGCACCAGTCAGGGAGAAAGGGTTATTGATGAACTTCTATCAGGGAATTCAAAGATTGATGGTAGAACCCTGGCAGATCTCCTGGATTATTTTGCGCAGCTTTCAAGACATATTAACTTCTATGACCCTCAATTAAAGGTATCTGACTGGCAACCTTTTTTCATAAAAAGCACACCCTTTGCCCTGGCTGGCATTGTGAAATACGACGCGGAACTAAAAAGCGATAAATTCGAATTTTATAACGGACTATTCAAAAAGTTTCCCTCTAAATCAGGTTTACAGCTCATATTTTATTATTTCTATTATAGTACAATCTATCAGGTTAACTATTGGCATTTACAATTTAAGGGGAGCGGATTACCAATTGAATTTACACTCGAAAAGTTAATAAAGGACAGATTACGGGAACCCCTCAAAACCTTCATTTATCTGATGAATACCTCCTCCAAATGGAACGGCGTGAAAAGAATAGACTTCTTTAAACTTCAACAAAATAGCGTTTGGGGGCTCGAGATTACAGACTTATATGGCACTGATATTTGTCTTGGATCACGGATAAAAGGGAAGCGCAAACAATTGGAATATCTTCAGGCAGAAGTTGAGAAAATCTTCCCATCCTTTAA
>CAMPJM010000092.1 GCA_946886805.1 uncultured Flammeovirgaceae bacterium
TTTTATTGATCATTGAAGAGGGCGTTTATTTTTTATAAACTTTGAACCTTAAACTCCTGGCTTATCCAAGTTAGGTGTTAATATTTTTTCTGCTGTTTCTTTGTCTATGTATAACTGTGATTTTAATTCCTCAAGAGTATTAAACTTCTTCTCCTGCCTTATTTTTTTAACAAAGAATAATCTGATTTCCTGATTATAAATATTTTCGTTGAAGTTGAAAACATGCACCTCTATCACCTTGGATACTCCATCAACTGTCGGACGGTATCCAATGTTTAGCATTCCATGATAAAGATGAGCTTTGTGCATTACTTCGACAGCATAAACACCATCGCCGGGCACGAGCTTATAGTTGTCGACCAATTCAAGATTGGCGGTAGGAAAGCCGAGGCTTCTCCCCAATTGGTGACCTTGAATAACTCGTCCGGCCAAACTATAGAACCGACCTAAGTATTCGTTGGCAGTATCTATCTCACCATCTTCCAGCGCTTTTCTGATTTTTGTAGAACTTACCCCCACATCATCTATATCCTGGCGTGGAATTTCTTCTACGCCAAATCCATAAGCGCCCTCATTTGCCTTCAAATGGTCGAAACTCCCTTCCCTGTTTTTGCCAAATTTATGGTCGTAGCCAATCACAAGTTTTTTGGTTCCTATTTTTTCTACCAAAAATTTTTGAATAAAGTCCTTAGAACTGTTCTCGGAAAATGACTTTGTAAACTGAATTTTAACGAGGTGGTCTATACCTAATTTTTTTAGGTATGAAGCTTTTTCTTCAAAGGTAGATAACAACTTCAGATCGCTATTGCCATTGCTCAGAATGAAGCGTGGATGTGGCCAGAAAGTAAGCAATACTGTCTCGCCAGCATGCTTCTTGGCAAGTTCGATAAGACGTGAAAGGATTTTTTGATGACCGATATGAACCCCGTCAAATGTTCCAATTGTTACAACAGGGTATCGTATAGTTGGAAAATTATCAAGACCGTCATAAATTCTCATTTTCTATTTTATTTCAGTGTAAGAATATGTATTGCCTGAACAATTAGAGGCTTCTTATAGACGAAAAAAGCCTGATAAAAGTTAAAGCTGTCAGAAGACTGATAAATGGTTTTCCGATCAACCTTCACTCTGATTATTGGTCTTTATTTTTTACTATCTTATTTTCATGGATGAAATCAACTAAATTATCAGCATGAGCTACATCAAAATCCCCGATTTTAGTTCGGCGTAAAGATGTCAGACAAGCTCCGGTTTGAAGGCTATTGCCAAAATCTCTTACCAGGCTCCTGATATAAGTGCCCTTTGAACAAACCACCTTAAAAGAAACTTCAGGCAAATTGGAATCTGTAATCTCAAATTGGTGAACAGTTACCTCTCTCGGGTCAATTTTCACTTCCTCGCCCATTCTTGCTTTCTTGTAAACTCTTTCGCCGCCTATTTTTATGGCAGAGTAATGAGGCGGGATTTGTTGGATAGCTCCTAGGAAAGGAGCGGTGGCAGTCTTTACAGCTTCTATTGTAATATGAGAGGTGTCTTGCTCAGAATCAAAATCGGTTTCCAAGTCAACAGAAGGAGTGGTTTTTCCCAACAACATGGTTCCGGTATATTCCTTAGCCATGTCCTGGTATTCATTGATTTTTTTAGTGAATTTACCAGTACACAAAATTAAAAGACCTGTAGCTAAAGGATCAAGAGTGCCGGCATGGCCTATCTTTTTTATTCTGAGATTGTTTCTTAATTTTTTAACTACATCAAAAGAAGTCCATTCCAGTGGCTTGTCTATTAAAATTACTTCCCCTTCTTCAAAGTTTTTCTCCATTATTAGATGGTTAAATCATAACCTAAAGCAAGTAAAATTAAGATTGCTAGGCCTAAAGCAATTCTATAGTACCCAAAAACTTTAAAGCCATATTTGGTCAAAAATGCTATAAAAAATTTTATGGCAACCATTGCTACAATAAAAGCCACGACGTTTCCGATTATTAAAATTCTAACGTCTGCTATTTCAATTGATTCATATCCTTGCAATAGTTTGTAAGAAGAGGCAGCAAACATGGTTGGTACTGCCAAGAGGAATGAAAATTCCGCGGCGGCTTTCCTGCTCAATTTCTCATTTAAACCGCCGATTATTGTTGCTGCGGATCTTGACACACCGGGTATCATGGCAATGCATTGGAATAAACCGATTTTAAAAGATTTTTTGTAGTTTAATTGGTCAAGATCATCCTTGGAATTGATAAACCACTTATCTACAAACACCAGCACTATTCCTCCTAAAAGCAGCATTACTGCCACAACTACAACATTTTCCAACATCATATCTATGTAGTCGCTCAGCAACAGGCCAAAAATAGCGGCTGGGATAAAGGCAACCAAAAGCTTGAAATAAATATCGAAGGAAGTAAAGAACCTTTTCCAATAAAGCACCACCACCGATAGGATAGCACCAAATTGAATGTTAACAGTGAAAATTTTTGTCAACTCCAGCTCATTTATGCCCATAATATAAGAGGCAATGATCATGTGTCCGGTCGACGATACAGGAAGGAACTCAGTAAGACCTTCCACAATGGCTAAAATTATAGCTTCAATTACAGTCATTTGCTCTCTTTAGATTTATACATTATAGCAAAAAACTGGATGATAAAACCTATCATCACAATTATTGGCCCTAGAGTAAGACCTAGGAAGCCAAAGCCGTAATCATGGTCATCCAAAGACATAATGGTAAACCCTAAAATTAAAGTTCCTAAACCCACGAGCATTAAGATGTAATTCATTTTTCGGAAAGCAAGGCGATTTTTGTTATCCATGTTTAATATAGTTCGTCTAAAGACATTTTTAAATATTTTTTCACAGATCTAAAGGTACTCAGAAGCCCTATAAATCCGCCTACCAATACCAATGATATAAAAAGTATCAGCATTTCCTTAGGATCCTGCAATTGCGCAAGATCTTCAATTTCCTTATTAGCATATTGCAGTAACGCGATCAAAACTATTGAAGCGAAAATGCCGCCTAAAACGCCGTGTAGCGTTGCCCTTAGCAGAAATGGTTTTTGAATAAACGACGCGGTAGCGCCTACCAGTTGCATACTTCGGATCAGAAACCGTTGTGAAAATAGGGCAAGCTTAATAGTATTGTTAATGAGCATTATCACTGTCAGCAACAAAATAATAGCAAAACCTGCAAGAAAAAGGCTGATCTTGGTCACATTATTATTAATGGAGTTAATCAGGTTTTCCATATAAGTCACTTCAAAAACTCCCGATATACCTTCTATTTCTTCTTTAATGCCCCTTAATTTATCTTTGTCATGGTATTCTGTTTTGATTTTAACCGAATAGGCGTCTCTCAAGGGATTTTCACCTAGAAAATTTGTGAAATCCTCTCCGGTTTCTTCAATAAATTCTTGTGCTGCTTCTTCTTTTGAAATGTAAACAATTTGTGGACTGCCATCTTCGGTCAAAACAAATTCCTTCCCTGCAATTGTCTTATTGATTTTAATCCGCTCGTTTTCGGTGATGAACTTATTCAGGTACACCTGTACTTCTACATTTTGCCTTATCAATTCCTTTAACTGATTTGCATGAAGTAACAAGAGACCAAATAATCCAATGACAAACAGCGCAAGTGTAATACTGAACACCACACTAAAGTAGGGATAGCTTCCGAGCTTTTTCTTTTTTTTGTATTTTTTATCCTGCTGCACGTTGTTCTTTAGAAATGCCCAAATTTAGCAATTTATTTGTATTTACAACTTGTAGTAAAAAACAATATTGTGATTCCTTGCCATATAATTCAAATTTATCCACTAATTCAATAATAAGTTATTCCGTCCGGTTGTAGTTTTGGCATTTGAGCTTGGGTTCAAAGGTAATTGGCTTTTAGTGCTTAGCCATTAGCTTTTGGTGAGATCCTCCAATATTCAAACAGTCAAAATCCTGTTAATCTAATAATTCTGCAAATCCAGATTCAGACAAATGAGCTGTAGTCACAAACGGTGTACTTAGATCGACTTTGCTTCAGAGTCTTTGAGAAAAGACACTCTGAGGGGCGCAACTTTTAGCAATAAGCTTTTAGCGATGACATTTAATGATTAGCGATGTGTCTTACCGCAGTCGCTCGACTCTGGCGACTGACCCACCCGTCAGTACGGTTTTTTACCGTCAGACGGGTAAAGTCAACAATAGCACTACAATTTTTGCGGCGGCTGTTTGGTAAAGGTCTTTGAGACACAGACCTTGGATGCTGAGCGCAGAAAGTACGCCGTGGTCATGTGTCCCCACAGACCACCACAAAGACCATTTAATGATTTTCTATATTCTCGATTCAGCATAAAAAAAGACCAAAGCGGTTAAACTTTGATCTTCCAATTTATTAAAGGTTATATTTTTATTTTTTTACTCTCAAACTATCTAATTCTTCTATCAACTGCTCTTCATTAATTTTTTGAAGCGGCGTAACCTCCATCTGATTCAATTCAAGGTAATAGAAATTGCCCTGATAATAGAGGTACAAGCTTTTTCCCGACACCGTATTGAACTCTATAATTTCATAAGGGATGTTTTTGAAATCGCCATACAAATAGAGTTTGCTGTTATAGAATTTGTAGTGGAAGGTATTTTTGTAATCGCCATCGGTTTCTATTTCTACTGCGCTTACACCCTCACTGTCAACTTTATTTTCAAGCTTGTTTTCGGGAACTTCTATTTCCTTTATATTTTCATCAAAAGCCTTATCATCGAATTTATCTATAACCGAAGGAGTAACTATATTGATGGGCTCTTTTTCTGAAGACTTTTCCTCTTCTCCTAAGTTCTTCAATTCATTTGTAACGTTCTCATCTTTTTCTTCAGATGGTTGTAAGGCATCGGTTTTATTTTCGATTATCTCAGCAGTTTCATCCTTTTCAGCGGGTGTATTTGCTGCAATAGAAGGCTCTTCAAATTCTGGTTCTGCTTTTTCTTCAACCTGTTCAATAGTCGTATTTTCTACCACCGGTTCTTCGTTGGAGAAATAATAAATTCCAAGACCAACTGATGCAGTTAAGGCTGCTGTTAGTGCTATTTTTAGACCGGTAGAAATGCCCCCACTATAAGAGCCGACATTTATTTGATCTAATCTTGCCTTTAACTCGGCCTTTCTGAATTCTTTCAAAGAACTCACAATATCTTTTTGCAATTGAAACTCAGCTTTCAATGCAGGATCTTTCAGAAGGCTCGATTCAAAAGACTTCATTTCTTCTCCTGACATTCCGCCTTCGAGATATTTTTCAATTTGGGCTGTATAATCAAACTTTTTATTCATGTTAATCTAAAAAATCACTGGCTGAATATTTTGTTTTAATCAATTTATCTAATCTTTGCTTGCACTTATACTTCTTCGTTTTGGCAGTATCAGGGTTCGCAAAGTCCATTTTCTCTGCTATTTCGTTCATTGACATACCATCAAAATAATAATACGTCAAAACTTTTCTACAAGTATCCCCCAATTCATTGATGCATTCATTGATAATTTTTACCCTTTCTTCTTTGTCATCTTCAATATATTGAGAGCTGTCCTTTTCTTCATGGCTAAGTTTGCCTTTTCTGTCAAGTTCTTTTCTCCAAAGATTTAAACAAATACTATACAAGTAGGTACTGATTTTGGAAGTAAGGGTAAAATTTCCCCCAACTGCCTTTTGCCAAAATACAATTAATGCTTCCTGGTAGATGTCTTTAGCTTCTTCTTCTGAACCATTATTGGAGATTACCAGCTTTACCATCATTCTGTAATACTTTTTATAAAGGTAATCCAATGCTCTTTCATCCCCCTTACTCACCTTTGCAAGAATCTCACTATCGTTCATTATAAAAAAAGCGCAAGCTTTATTGGTTTATACTTATTTACTTGAAATGGTAACCTGTTGCTATACTAAAATAATACAAACGAGTACAATTAGTCCTACAGGATTAAATTAACAAAATTTCAACTCTAAAAGTACGGTAATATTTAGTCTATAACCAAACAATTTATACTAAAATAACACGTTCATTAGTGACTATAAAGACTTTATCTTCCTTTGTTGCGCTTAACCTGGTGCAGCCTGTGAAGTTCCCAAACGCTGGTAAAATCCCCTGTTTAGGTTTAAAATAGTAGCAGGGAAAAGTTAAATTTTGGTTTCCAACTCCTGATAATCTTACACTTGGATGAATATGTCCGGATATATTATACAATATTTCTTTTGGTGAAAAGTTTTCTATTGGTTCATGTGAAAAAATGAAAGGAGGTATTGTCAAAGTCTGTTGATGAACAAAAAGGTTACAGTCATTGTACAAGTTTTTCGGCAAAATGTCATGATTTCCTTCTACAAGGTGGAGTTTTATTTGTTCGTTTTTATTGCACCAATCGTGGAAATATTGCCACTCGGTATTCCAACTGCTATGAAACAAATCGCCTAAAAATATTATTTCTTTGGGTGAATAAGAAGTTACAAGTTGTTCAAGCCTAAGATAATCCGCCTGATGAATTTGCAAAGGAATGGGAATTCCTGCTTTTCTGAAATGGCTCGCCTTGCCCAAATGAAGATCAGAAATAATCAATATCTCTTTTTCTTTCCAATAAATGGCTTTTTGAGGTAACAAATACAACGCTTGCTCAAGCAAAATGAATTTATGCAGCAAATCTTCCTGATCCATACGCGGATGTAAAGTTACAGTATTTGCCCTTGTAAAGTTAAAAGTTTAAGGTTCATAGTTCAAGGTTCATACAGTTCAAAGTTCAAGGTTCAAAGTTTTAAAGTTCATAACTCCTAACATCTGCCAATCCCCAATTTCTAATTTCTAATTTCTAATTTCAATTTTCAATCTCTAATCCCCAACCCCCAATCCCCAATACCTAATTTATCATTCATAATTCATAATCCATAATTCCCTTCAGATCGTCCATCCCCCGTCAACCGGCATCGTTACTCCATTTACCGAGCTGCCGTAATCAGACAGCAAGTACAAGGCACAAACGCCAATATTGTTGATATTTACAAAAGCTTTGTCGGGGTGGTTCTTTAAAATTATCCTATTAATGGCTTGTTTTTCTGTAATATTATGCGCCAAAACATGATCTGAGATTTCCTCATCAACTTCTTTGGTCCTGATTTTTCCTGGAGCTATGGTATTACAAGTAATTCCAAACTTAGCCCCTTCTAAGGCAAGCGATTTGGTTAAGCCGCTTATGCCGTGACAGCACATGGAGTAGGCCGATTTATATTCCGTCGAGGTGATGGAGTAGGGTGAAGTGATATGAAGAATTCTCCCAAATTTTTGTTTTTTCATTTTACCCCAGGCGGCTTTAGAAATCAAAAAGGTAGCGGTGAGGTTATTTTGAATCAACAACTGCCATTTTTCTAAAGGAAATTCTTCAATAGGAGCATTGTAGTCCATATTGACGAGATTGACGATACAATCTATACTTCCCAATTTACTTTCCGTATCAAAAATAATTTCGCTCGCATTCTTGTCCTGAATAATTTCAGTAAAAGTATAATTTACTTTTACCTTTTTTTTGGCTGATAGCTGTTTTGCAAAAGAAATTATGCTTTCGTCTTTGGCATGAAGCATTAGGTGATGCCCAGCTTCTGCAAAAACGGCGGCCAGACCTTGTCCGATGCTATTTCCGCTGTTTACAATTAAAATGTTCTTGTATTTTTTATTGGCCATGCTGTCGCTTCTTTACTACGGTAACTGATAATGGAATAGATGGTTAAGTAAAAAGAGGAGAGGTGATTTTTAACCCGCTAAACTACTCCACCCTCTCCCAAACCTGGGTTCTGCCAATCAAAGAAAATCCAATATAGCCTCTTACATGTAATTTGCCATCTTCTACCCACATGGTGCATTTATAGACAGATCCGCTATTGGGATCAAGAATTTTTCCATTTGTCCATTCATCACCTTCCTTTTCCATGTTCTTCAGGATTACCATGCCGAGGATCTTTTGATCTTTTCTTGGATCGTCTTCATCGCATTCGTCGCATATCGCGTCTTGTTTATCCGTTCGGAATATTTTGGTGACCTTACCAAATGCCTTGCCGTCTTCCTCATAAATTTCTACAACAGACTTTGCCTCTCCAGATTCATCGTCAATTGTTTTCCATTTACCGAAAATTGAACTTTGAGCAAGCAGATCTGCTCCTGCAAAAAGGATGATTGTAAATGTAAAAAAGAGTAGTTTTTTCATAAGATATTTAATTTGAAAATCGTTTGAGTAATAGAAATATAATTACATAATTAATGCCAATCTTTTCCATTAATAGGTTTACACTTTAGCTTATCAAGTTTAATGATTTTGTGCATAGGTTTCTAACTTTAATTTCATTTTCTTTATCCTATCTTCCAGCTTCTCGGAAGTCAATTTCTCCCTTAATCTGTCCACCATAATAGGAAAAGCAAAAGGCGTTGGCTTTCTAATATGTTTGATAGTAATAGTTTGACGGTTAATTCTTTCCATTGCTTCAAATAATCTGGATTGTTCCAGTTGTAAGGTAAGCACTTCATACATCGCCTGGTGCACTAACAGGTTATTGGGATCATACGTAGAAAATACATCATATAATATTTGAGTGGAAGATTGTAGATGTTTATTACTGATATTTTTCCCTGGATATCCCATGAAGATCAAGCCTGCTATGGAGGCAATGTCTCTGAATTTTCTTCTTGCCATTTCTGTACCATTGATACTATTGTTTATGTCCTCTAACAGCCTATCCATAGTAAAAAGATCTATCTCCAGGGCCTCTTCGAGCGGTATTTCCTTGTCAGATAAAAGTTCAAATCCATAATCGTTCATTGCTATGGAAAAGGAAATCGGTTCAATTTTACTGATTCTGAAGGCTACTAATGCAGCTAAAACCTCATGTACCGCTCTTCCTTCAAAAGGATAAAAAAACAGATGATATCCCTCTGCCGATTTTAGACTTTCGATCAATATTTGATCTTTTTTTGGTACAATTGACCATCGACTCTGCAAATCGAGGAGTGGCCTCAGCGTTTCGATCTCCACGCCATTATAAATTTTATTTGCAACCTCATCAAGTTTTTGACGAATCATTTCAGCAAGCTGGGAAGACAGTGGCATTCTTCCTCCCATCCATTTAGGGACAATTCCCTTGCTTCTATTGCTTTTTTTGACTTGCAAGGTGAATTCCTTTATGCGGACAAATTCAAGGCTTCTTCCAGCAAACCAGAATGTATCTCCAGGTTTTAAAAATGTTATAAAGCTTTCTTCCACAGTACCAATATAGCCTCCGGTAACATATTGAATTTTAATTACCGGATCGCTGACAATAGTGCCTATAGATAGACGATGACGCATCGCAATTTTCTTCCTTGTTACTTTATAAACATCATTTTCGATATCAACCTTGAAAAATTCGTCGTACTGCCCCAGGCTTTCACCACCGGTGGTAATAAAATGTAAAGCCCATTTCCACTCTTCATCAGTAATATTTTTGTAGGCAAAAGTTTGCTTAATTTCTTTAAATATTTGCTGTTCTTTAAAGCCTCCTCCTACAGCAAGGGTGACCAAATATTGCACAAGCACATCGAAAACCCGTTCCAATGGTTTTCTGTTTTCAAATACTTTTTGGTCAATGGCCATCTGAAGGGCAGCTGATTCTATTAATTCTAATGAATTAGTTGGCAAAAAATAGATCTTACTCTCCGCACCTGGCTGATGTCCGCTTCTGCCGGCCCGTTGAAGAAATCTTGCCACGCCTTTGGGACTGCCTACCTGAATGATGGTTTCCACAGGACGAAAGTCAACGCCCAGGTCGAGGCTGGAAGTACAAACTACCAATTTCAACTTTCCCTGATGCAGGGCTTCTTCTACCCAATTTCTGATTTCATTGGAAAGAGAACCGTGGTGCATGGCCATAGCCCCTGCAAGGTCCGGTTTAGCTTCTAAAAGCTTCTGATACCATATTTCTGTTTGAGATCTGGTGTTGGTAAATAGGAGGGTAGTAGTGCTACTATCAATTATCGGGAAAATTTTATCCATTAATCTGATTCCAAGATGTCCTGCCCATGGAAATTTTTCTATTGTTTCAGGTAAAATAGATTCTATGTGTAGCAGTTTTTCAATGTTTGCTTTTATAATAACATTGTTGTCGGGATCTGAATAGCCGACTAATACTTCTAAAGCCTGATCCAAATTACCGATGGTAGCAGAAATCCCCCAGCATTTTATAGTAGGTGCCAAGGTTCTTAATCGGGACAAAGCCAGTTCTATCTGTGTCCCTCTTTTGTTACCTAACAATTCATGCCATTCATCAATTACTACACATTTTAAATTTTTAAAATAATTTTCATAACCGATCTGACTAATTAAAAGATGGAGACTTTCGGGTGTGGTAATGAGGCATTCGGGGGCATGTTTCTTTTGCTGTTGTCTTTCAGTAATGGAAGTGTCTCCACTCCTCACGGCTATCTGCCATGGAATTTCCAAATCTTCACAAACACGTTGCATTGCAAGCCTTATATCTTTTGCCAGAGCTCGCAGAGGTGTGATCCACAGTATTTGCAAACCCTCATTTTTCTTGCTTTTATAAGCGGTGGGGTTATTTTTAATGTATTCCAATAGAACAGGCATCCAAAGAGCAAAGGTCTTACCACTTCCGGTTGGAGCATTTAATAATCCGCTCTTTCCTTGAAGATAAGCGAGCCAGGTTTGAATCTGAAAATCAAAAGGTGCCCAGTTCTTTTTTGAAAACCATTCTTCTCCTCTAGAGATTGACTCCTGATTATTTTCTTTCACCTTTTTTATCTTAATACATTTGTGCGAAGGGAACCCCTTAATTCATAGGCAACACTTACATAAAAAAGACCCATGTTTAAGATTTTAGCTTTGCGTTCTCCGCGTTTTTTACCTTATAAGTCTTTGCGTGAGATTTTTTATTTCTTCGCCGAATCAGGATTTCTTTCACTCAACTATAAAGCGCTAAAATTGCCTTCAGTTCATCTAATGAATTGGCATCTTCTATTTTTTTATCATGCCTCCAGCGCAGAATTCTTGGGAAGCGCAAGGCTACTCCAGATTTATGCCGTGAAGATTTTTGGATTCCCTCAAATGCAATTTCAAAGACCAACTGTGGCTTTACTGTTC
>CAMPJM010000093.1 GCA_946886805.1 uncultured Flammeovirgaceae bacterium
GCAAAGTTTTACAATGCTGTTCAAATGTTTGAAAAATCCTTAGAATATCCTTTAGACGAAGAGTTCGTGGTGCGTGCCCATTTTTGGTCGGGAGAAGCCTATACTACCGGAAAAAAGTATGATGAAGCAATTGCCTCTTATTCTGCTGTTTTTAGAAATACAAACGAAGACAATATTTACCACTTGAAATCCCGGTATGGAATAGGCTATTCCTATTTCAATAAAAAAGAATATGAAAAAGCCTTACCGCATTTTAGGGCTTATGTAGAAAAATTGCAGAATGCCAGCAATAAGCTGTTTTATAAAGATGCTGTGATCAGGTTGGCAGATTGTTACTACACTACAAAATCCTATAGCAATGCTTTGAGATTTTATAATGAGGCAATCAAAGAAAATAATCCTGAAATGGATTACGCTTATTATCAATTGGGAGTGATAGAGGGAATACAGGGTAATTATGAGAGTGCAAAAGAGCATCTTACCAAGGTTGTAAACCAATATGCCAGCTCAAGATACGTAGATGATGCATTATTTGAACTAGCCCAACTCAATTTTGAACAAGGTAATTATGATGCAGCAATTGCTGGCTTCACAAAAATAATCGACACAAAGCAACAAAGTGAATTTGTACCTTACGCCTTATTAAGGAGAGCAATAGCGAATTTCAACCTTCAAAAGTACGAGCAGACATCAGCTGATTATAAAGCAATCTTAGATGATTATATCACTCACGAATTGGCGAACAGCGCTTTGGCAGGCTTGCAGCAAGTACTAACCCAGCTGGGAAAATCAGATGAGTTCGATCGTTATCTAAGTCAGTACAAAGTTGCTAATCCCGACAACGAAGCTTTATCGAGTATTGAATTTGATGCGGCGAAAAATCTGTACTTCAGTCAGAAATATGATCGGGCGGTAGAAAATCTTTCGGAATTCATAAAGCAGTACCCCAATACAGCAGATGCGTACGAGGCAAAATATTATTTAGCGGAATCTCACTATAGGCTGAATAATATTGATGAGGCTATCGATACCTATAAAATCGTAATTGAGGACAACAAAATATCGCAGGTTGCACGCGCTATCCAAAGGGTAGGAGAGTTAGAGTTTCAAAGGAAAAATTTTGACGAAGCAATCAAATATTTTACCGATCTGGCCACCATAGCAAGAAGTAAAAGAGAACAAAACAGTGCATGGACAGGTTTGATGGAATCTTATTTTGCCAAAAATGAATTTGATTCGGTTGCTTATTATGCGAAGTTAATTTTAGAGAAAGGGAATGTGAACGCCAATGCGGAAAGCAAAGCTAATCTTTATTTGGGTAAGGCAGCTTACAGCCAGGGAAACAACGACGAGGCCGTAGATTATTTTCTGACAACCCTAAATACCGCAAAGGATGAAAACGGGGCAGAAGCAAAATATCTTTTAGCCGAGATCCAATACAAGCAAGGTGATTTCAAAAAATCGATTGAAACTTTATATGATCTCAATACGAACTATTCTTCTTACGAAAAATGGCTGAGCAAGTCCTTCCTTCTGATAGCAGACAATTATATTGCATTAGATGAGAATTTTCAGGCCAAAGCTACTTTAAAATCATTGATAGAAAAGTCTCCTATTCCTGAAATAGTGGAGCAGGCAAAAAATAAACTAAAGCTGCTGGAGGAGGAAGAAAATCAGGCTCAGAAGATGGCGGAGGAACAATTAGATACCACAACGTTTGAAGTTATTGAAGACGATAGTCTCTAATAATTATGATGGATTACAAAAAAAAGGATATTTACGGTTTTAAAATTACTATGGCTTACAAGATATTATTTATATCATTTTTCGTGACTTTTAGCTCGTCGCAGTTATTTGCGCAAGATTGGGATAATAATACCCCTGAACTTGATGATGCCCGGGTGGTAATTGAAAAAGACAGAAAAATAGAACTTCCGGCAGCTAGCAGGAATTACGAGAAAGTCCCCCCACTTCCGGATGATTCTGAAGAGAAAACTTTGGAATATTCATTTGAAGACTATAATTTTTCACTACAACCTTTAGATCCTAAAATCAGGGTTTTAACTATTCAGGAAGAAAAACTCAATAAATTTTACGGCAATTATGTCAAAGCAGGTTTTGGTAATTATCTGACACCATATTTGGAAGGGTTCTTTAACAACAAGAGGAATGATAGATATGCTATAGGAGCTCATGTAAAACATTTGTCGTCAAGGAATGGTCCTGTTGATGACGAGAACTCAGGTTCGTCTGAAAATTTAGTAGGCCTCTACGGAAAATTATTCACCAAACCTCTTACTTTCACAGGCGATCTTCGATACAAGCGGAATAAAGTATATTATTATGGCTATGCTCCCGGTCTTGAAGTAGACAGAAACGATATAGAACACATTTATAATAGTTTCAATGTGGAAGCTGGTATTCAAAGCAATAGCAGCAATGAAGACTTGTATTATAAAATGGATGCTTCTTTGAATTACCTTGCTGATAACTTTGAGGCCAAGGAATCGCAATTGGGCTTCAACTTTGAAGGAAGGTACAGGTTGAGTGAAATATTGGAGATTGGCCTTGAGAGTGATCTGTACCTCACTAAATTAGAAGATAATGGCAGTGTTAATAGAAATCTTTTTAGGTTAACGCCTACTTTTACCACTGTTTTTGAACCTATTGAAATAACCGCAGGAATAAATGTGGTGTACGAAAATGATTCTCTGGCAAATGCCAATAAGGTTCATTTCTATCCCAAAGCCAGGGCTACTTATCACATCACAGATGAGATAAAAATCTATGGCGGTATTGATGGCGATTTAAACAGGACTTCTTTGCAATATTTTGCCGATGAAAATCTCTTTTTAAACCAGAACGTTCAGGTTTTTAACACCAATAAAACCTTGGAATTTTACGGCGCCTTGGAGGGAAAGGTATTTAAAATGTTAAGTTTTAAAGGAGGATTTTCGATTGGCAATTATAAAAACATGTACTATTTTGTAAATAGTGCAACGGATTCCAGCAGATTTGACATCGTTTATGAAGATGGAAATACCAGTTTGGTGAATTTCTTTGGTGAAATCGGCATCAGTAAGTCCGAAGTTTTCAATCTTGTTTTTAGAACTGATTTCTATAGTTACGGTACGGATACCTTAAAAGAAGCATGGCATAAACCAAATTTTGGACTAAGCCTTTTAGGTTCGTATAATATATATGACAAAATATTATTGAGTGCTCAATTGGCCGCTCTTGGTGGTATTGAAGGGTATAATGCCCAAAGTGAGAGGTCTAAATCCTTGGATACCATACTAGATTTAGGATTGAAAGCAGAGTATATGTTTTCAGAAAGAGCCTCTGCATTTTTATCTTTCAACAATATTTTGGGTAACGACAATGAACGTTTTTTATACTATCCATCGAGAAGCTTAATGGTTATGGCTGGTGTTACATATTCTTTTTAGTTTTATATTGCACATGTACAATTATACCCTAATGCAATGAGTTTCATCTTAAAGGCTTTTTATTATATTTGCTTATAAAAAAAATTAAGTATCTATTTAAGCTAGAGCATTTTAAAAAGTATTAGTATGGGTGACGAAAAATATAGAGAAGGTGAAAACGAATATGAAAATAAAGATGAAGATTATGGGCTTCCACATGTTTCATATGAACCTGTTAATAGGGACGAAACAAGAGAACCTATAATTATGAATCCTAAAGACCAGCAGGCCACTAAAAAGAATACCTATAAAAAGGAATCTCAATGGCCCGTTATCGTTGGCGTTATAGTTTTTTTTGCATTAATTGGTATTTTTGTTTATTTATTCTTAATAAGGACTCCTGAAGCACCACCTGTAGTACAAACGGTGCCGGTGGTAGAGGAGGAAATACCCGAAGTGGAAGAATTTGAAACTACAGTCGTCGATACTGCATGGAAAACTGCTCCGGTAGAACCTGCACAACCTGCGGTAGGAGCTATTTCTACTATATCTTCGCGGACAGGGCAGGCTTATATTATCGGCGGCAGTTTTATTGATGTAGATTTAGCACGGGATTATGGTAATAAATTAGCAGGTGAGGGCGTTAGTACAACAATTATAGAACCTTACGGAAAGGTCAAATATTACAGACTTGCTGTAGCAACGTATCCTACAGTAGGAGATGCATTAAATAATATAGAACAGCTTAAAACAAATTACGGAGAAAATATTTGGGTACTTAAATACTAATATGCAATTATTACAAATAACCACTACTGCCGTAGATACTGTGGCTGCTAGTGAGGGAGAAGCAACAGTATCAATTCTGGATTTGATATTCGCAGGGGGTTTCATGATGATTCCCCTGTTTTTGTTATCAATTCTTGCTGTTTATATTTTCATAGAGCGATATTTAACAATCTCGAAAGCTGCTAAGACCCCTAATCAATTTATTGAAAAAATCAGGAACCTGGTTTTGAACGGGGATATTAATGGGGCCAAACTTTTATGCGCTCAAACAGATACTCCCATTGCAAAAATGATTGAAAAAGGAATTAGTAGGATAGGGAGCCCTTTGAAAAATATTGAAGTTTCTATTGAAAACGTTGGGCGAATAGAAATTTATAAGTTAGAAAAACGCTTATCGTTAATGGGAACCATTTCCGGAGCGGCACCGATGTTGGGCTTTTTAGGTACAGTGACAGGTATGATACAAGCATTTATCGCCATAGCTCAGGAAGAAGGGTCTGTAAGTCCAAAATTGCTATCAGGAGGAATTTATGAAGCAATGATCACTACAGCAGCGGGACTAGCAGTAGGCATTGTGGCTTATTTAGGTTATAATTATCTTGTATCCCAGGTTCAGAAGGTGGTCCACAAAATGGAATATTCATCTATCGATTTTATTGACCTGCTTCAGGAACCTAGATAATGTGCAGATGTGCTGATGTAGTAATGTGCTGATGTACTGATTTGCTGATGAAAAAAATAACGGGAGACTCAACTAAATTTTGGTATATTCTTTGTCTTAAAGTCTATCATCTACCGTCTACAATCTAAGGTCTAACATCTGACATCTAATATCTGAAGTCTAACATCTACTGTCTAAAGTCTAAAATCCAAAGTCTAACCATGGCATTAAAATCCAAAAATAAAATAGAAATAGCTTTTAGCATGTCCTCCATGACGGACATTATTTTTTTATTGCTTATATTTTTTATGTTGACTTCGTCATTTATCACCCCATCGGGGCTTCCCGTTAATTTACCAAGTAGTGCTACATCCAATATAGTGATGCAGCAAGTTAGTGTCACAATTACTCCTGGCCTCGACTACTTTGTAAATGACAATAAAGTGACGGTATCCAATTTAGAATCTGTATTAGCTTCGGAACTTCAAGGCCAGGAATCTGTTGTAGTATTACATGTAGACAAATCTGTGCCAGTAGAGCACTTGGTAAGAGTTGCCGGGATAGCTACAAAATTAAAAGCAAAGGTTTCTATTGCAACAAAACCTGAATAGAATGGCGAGCGAAGAAGAAAAAAAGAACAAAAGAACTGGAATGATCATATCAATAGGATTCCATGCGTCCCTATTGGTCCTTTTCTTCTTTTTGTTAGCCTGGCGAGCGCCAAATCCTCCTTTACCAGATTATGGGATAGAATTAAATTTTGGAATGATTGAAGGGTCGGGTCCCGAACAGCCTACTACGCCTCCTAATCAGTCAGAAAGTATGGAAGAAGCCGCTCCCGAAGAAACAGCGGCCTCTGAAGAAATTACCGAGGAAAGCGCTGCGCCGGAAGAGCTGGCCGAACCTGTGAGTGAAGTAGTACCTGAGGTAACACAGCCAGCAAAAGAGGTAAGCCCAACGCAGCCGACCGAAAGTCCGGTGGTAAAGAAAACCCCGGAAGTAAAAAAGGAAACTCCCAAAAAGGAGACAAAACCTGCTGAAAAACCCGTAACAACCCCCAAAGAAGACAAAAAAGTAGCTGAAAAAACTGCAACCAAGGAATCCACAACAAGCGGTGCTGACGGAACTACCGGCACCAATAATGAGCCTAAAGCAAGCGGTCAGGGAAATAAAAAGGATGTGGCAGGAGATGCCGGAAACCCTGAGGGAAAGGTAGATGCACGAGCACTTTACGGAACGCAAGGCGGCGGCGGAGGAGGTCCTGCCTTAGAGATATCTGGGTGGATGTGGGATGAGGCACCCAATAACAAAGACGCTTCAGCTGAAAATGGGAGAATAGTTTTTGAATTTCAGATAGATGATCAGGGCTATGTAATTTCCACGAGAACCGTAGAGTCCACTGTGAGCCCAAAGGTGCTTCAATTTTATAAAGAGCAACTTCAATCTGTTACCTTTAGCCAGACTACTGGTTCAGCACCACCTCCCATGACCACGGGTAAGGTTACTTTTGTTATCAAATCCAGGTAAATTCCTTTAGTATTTATTGATGAACTACGCAGAAACGGTTGAGTATTTGTATACCCATCTTCCTATGTTTCAGAAGATAGGTGCTTCAGCTTTAAAAAAGGATCTTAGTAACACGCTGTTTCTCATCAATTTTTTGGGCGAACCTCACAAAAAGTTTAAATCTGTTCACATAGCGGGAACAAACGGCAAAGGCAGTTCTGCCCATACCTTGGCTGCTATTTTACAGTCAGCAGGTTATAAAACAGGTTTGTACACTTCTCCACATTTAAAAAATTTCACTGAAAGAATTAAGATTAACGGACAAGAAATATCCCAGGACAAAGTAATTTCCTTCGTTGAGAAAATCAGGCCTGCCATAGAATCAATTCACCCTTCTTTCTTTGAGGTGACGGTAGCAATGGCTTTTGATATTTTCGCCAATGAAAACATAGATATTGCTATTATTGAAACCGGACTTGGGGGAAGGTTAGATTCAACCAACGTAATCAACCCCTTACTATCACTCATTACCAATATTGGTTATGACCATCAGGCAATTTTAGGGGAGAGCCTTGAAGAGATAGCAGGGGAGAAAGCAGGGATTATAAAGCAGGCAACACCCATAATTGTTGGGGAATATCAAACTGAAATTGCCCATGTTTTCGAAAGTAAAGCGAAAGAGCAAAATGCCTCATTGTTTTTTGCGGAAAAGCAGTTTGCCATAGTTCCAAAAGAAAGCCATGATCAGTATAACGTGGTAGATATTTACTTCAATGATAAAATTTATATAGAGGGATTAAGTATTTCATTAACAGGACTTTATCAAAGGAAAAATATTGCTGGAATTTTGAAGTCGATTCAAATACTCAAGGAGCTTGGATATGAGATTTCTGAAAAGGATATTCGCAATGGCTTCCAACATGTTGCTTCCTTAACAGGTTTAAAAGGTCGCTGGCAGGTGTTGGGAAAAGATCCATTGGTTGTTTGTGATACCGGGCACAACGAATCAGGTATTGCTTATATAGTTCAACAATTCAGCGGCCTCACATTTACACAATTGCATATAGTACTTGGCGTGGCCAATGACAAAAAGCTGGAAGGAATATTTAAACTTTTACCTAAGGACGCTTTTTATTATTTTTGTCAGGCTAAAGTTCCGCGGGCTATGGAGGCAGGTTTGCTAGCCCAACAGGCTAAGCAGTATGAGCTGACGGGAAAGATAGTGCCAGACGTGAATGATGCTATTAAAGAGGCAAAATCAAAGGCAACAGCTACAGATATGATATTTATTGGTGGAAGTAGTTTTGTTGTGGCAGAAATTGAAGGATTGTAATTGTGAGAAAAAAATTAATAAGGTTTCAGGAAATCACCAAAAGGGAAAATATAATTGAAGGAGATTCTATTGACCCACAGGATATTAAAGGCAAATGGAACGCTGTCTTTTTTAAGAACGATAATCCCATAGTTTTAGAGCTTGGATGTGGCAGGGGGGAGTATTCGGTTGGTCTGGCCAAAGAATTTCCAAATAAAAACTTTATTGGAATGGATGTGAAAGGGGACAGGATTTGGTTCGGAAGCACTACGGCCATTGAAAATAACCTGACTAACGTTGGCTTTTTGAGAGGACAGATTCAGCATTTGGAACAATATTTTGAAGAAGGAGAAGTTTCGGAGATTTGGATCACGTTTCCGGATCCACGGCCCAAAGTAAGGGATGAAAAAAGAAGGCTTACAAGTCCACGGTTTTTAAACCTGTATCAAAAGATTGTTTCGCCGAAAGGAGTGATCCATTTAAAAACGGACAATACCCCTCTGTATGAATATACACTTGAAGTTATTAAAGACTTTTCAACAAACCTTCTGGCAAACACCGACGACCTTTACAAATCTTCCTTCGATAAGGACCATCTTGGAATAAAAACGAGGTTTGAAAAAAGTTATTTCGAAAAGGGATTTAATATTAAGTACTTAAAGTTTCATTTTAATTGATTCCTTGCCGTCTCGAACCTTGGCAATATAGGTAAAATAAGTATGTTATTTTAAGAGATAGGAAAGAACGATTCCCCATACAATTGATAAAGCAAAACTAAGTAATGTGCCGATTAGAATATATTCTGCTTCCTTTCTGTCTTTGTTTATATCACTAAACCTGAAAATCGATTTTGCTGCAATCAGGAAACCTATCGCTTCGAATTTATTACCTATTACAAAGGTCAGTATTAGTATTCTTTCTATTTGACCTACCCATTTCCCTGCATCAATCAACCCTTCATTCTGAATCTCCTTTCGCCAATTATCTGTGGCAAGGGCTATAACAAAACGCATAGGCCAAATAACAGCCATGTAGCCCATAGTTACAATCCAGATATTTTTATCCTGGTATAAGTAGGATATTATTTTACCTATATCTTTCATTTGACCAATCACTATTAGCCAGCATATTATCAATACTATACCGTGTAGAATTTGATCAATTACAAAATTTTTTGTATTCTCTTTACTATTTATCTTCCAGCTGTCAATTATGATGTGTGAAAGCGCAATAATAGCAGGAATATACCAATTTGACCAGTTTGCAAGGACGAGATAAGCAACCAGCCCATGTATAATACCATGTATGTATAGAAATTTAGACCGGGTTTTCTTTTTTCTTTTATCTTCTATCCAGGAAGTGGGTTGCAAAATAAAATCGCCGATTAAATGAGCAACGATCAATCGAAATAGAATAATCATATACTATAGCTGTTTAGTGGATTTTTTAATCAATGTATTAAACCTGACAATTAACCTATTTATTGCCTCCCAGTTTCCTGCTTTTAATCTTTGGTTTACCGCAGATTGCGATATTCGTAATTTTTCTGCTATTTCTACTTGTTTTTTTTCCATTAAACTTTCTGCTATTACCTCGACTTGGGGAATGGTCCAACGATTAATAAGCGCATCGGCTAAAAATAACGATACATCCAGCTCCTGATTCACCTGTTCCCAAGGGGTTTTGGCCCTTAGTCTCATGTTGTCGTCCTTCATGGTATCTAGTATGGGACCGGAGTTTCTAAAAGCTTCTCCGTCTGATTCTGCCGCAGTTTTGGCCATAAAACTTACTGTGCCAATTCCTATTGCTATCCTGGCGTCCCTTTGTCCTCCCGTACTTTTCTTCTTTAGTTCGGCTCTTATTAACAGAGCATATTTCAAAACATCTTCTGGCTTCAAAATCAGACCTTGAAAACTATCGCCTCTATACAATTCAAAAGGAATTTTTAGGTTCAGTTGTGACTTATCTATATTATTTAAAATCGCTTTTAAATCTTTTAGTAAAGCTTTCCTATCTGTTTTGGATGAAGATACTATATCTCCTGTTATTACACCTATTATACTTGATTCTACTTTCATCATCGAGCGTTATTATAAGGTTGTAACCTTATAATATACAATTATAAGGCTTGAACCTTATAAAGTCAAGGAATAAGGCTGGAATCTAATATTTTTTTACGAGAGGAAAATTTTAAGACCTAAAAAATGGTGCAGTTGCAAAGTATTTAAAGAAAATTACCGTGTCATGGCGAAGCATACAAAGCCCTCATGTACCTATGGCATGCTCGTTTTTTATAGCTCGACCATCATTTACTGTAGCCCTGCACTAAGAAGTTATTATTAACCAGCAATAAACAGATTACCAAATAATCATTTATATTGTGCTTTTCCTCTTTTATAATGAAATAAAGTTTTCTCTAAGCGAGTTTTTACGTTAATAAAATTCGTCGATATAATCGATCAGGACAGAGTTTGGTTGATTATAATAATCAGAAGTATCGCAGGAGACTTTAAATACAATGATTCAAACCTATAAATAGAATATGGATATAAGTAAAAAGATTGAGCAATCATACAAAAGGTTACTCGAAGGAAATGAGAAGTGGTCAAAAGAGAAATTAGTTGTTGACCCTGAGTATTTTAAAAATCTATCGAAATTACAAAAGCCGGAATTTTTATGGATAGGATGTTCTGACAGCAGGGTACCAGCCAATGAAATTACCAATACCACCTCAGGTGAAATTTTTGTGCATAGAAATATTGCGAATCTTGTAATCCACACCGATTTGAATTTCTTAAGTGTGTTGCAGTATGCCGTTGAGGTTTTAAAAGTAAAACACATAATAGTATGCGGCCACTATGGTTGTGGGGGTGTATTAGCAGCCATGACAAACGAAAATGCAGGAATTGTAAATAAATGGTTGAGAAATATCAAAGAAGTTTACGTAAAACATCAGAAGGAATTAGATGCCATTGAAGATAATGTTATGAAAGCTGACAGGTTGGTGGAGTTAAATGTAGTAGAGCAAGTGAGGCATCTCTCCATGACATCAATAGTTCAAAAAGCGTGGAAAAATCGGGGACTCCAAATTCATGGTTGGGTATACGGGTTGAACACTGGTAAAATAAAAGATCTTGATTGTATGATTCATGAACTGGATGACCTGGAGCCGATCTTCAGATATAATAATCTCTGATACTTTACATATCGTTTATGTTATTAATAAACAAGTATTTATAAAGC
>CAMPJM010000094.1 GCA_946886805.1 uncultured Flammeovirgaceae bacterium
ATTTACTTCAATTATGCGAGTATCTGGAATCTTGTCCCACTTTCTCCCACTCCTGTAATTCCATGATAACAGAACATATTTTTTGAAAACAAAATTTAAACCAAAGGTTGTTTGCAAAATAAAGCCTGTGAATATTTGAAAATTTAAAACTTTTTATGGTTTTTTTTCTTTGTTTAAGAATGGAGGTACTTTTTATCCCAAAAATTTTCATGAATAAGTATGAAACTAAAAATGGAAAAATTATCGCCAATATTAGGGATAGTGTAATCTTTTTATTAAATTTTCGTTGTTGTGGTAAAAAGTGGTAAAAAGTGGAGGAAATTGCAAATTAGTTTTTTAGTTTTGCATATGAGAACCGTTTTATTTTAAGCGACCTATGTCATTTTTCACGAGCGAGTACGAATGTAGATTAGATGCTAAAGGAAGGCTGGTGTTGCCATCCAAGATCAAATCTAATTTGCCCGAAAGTTCTGCAAATGAATTGGTCGTTAGAAGGGGTTTTGAACCTTGCCTTGTAATTTATCCGCTATTAGAATATAAGAAAATTTACCAAAAAATAGCGAGCCTGAATGAATTCAATGAAGAATACAGAAAATTACAAAGGAATTTTTTCAGGGGAAATACGCAGGTTGAATTAGATAATACCGGAAGGTTTCTAATTCCAAAAACCATGCTTAAGTATGCGCAATTAGAAAAGGATGTTATTGTTGTGGGGATGGGAAATAGAGTTGAAGTTTGGAACCCGGAATTGTACGAAGAGTATTTAATACAGGATCAAACAGAATTCTCGGCATTGGCGCAGAAATTTTTAGATGATTAGTAATATGGGTAACTATCACAAACCAGTGATGTTGAAGGAATGTATCGAATATTTGGATATCAAACCCGGAGGGAATTATGTTGACGTTACTTTTGGGGGGGGAGGGCATACCAAAGCCATATTGGAACATTTAACCGATGGTAAACTTTATGCTTTTGATCAGGATAAAGATGCTTTAAAAAACGCCAGAGAGATTGAAGATAGTTCTTTTATATTTATTGAAGCAAATTTCAGGTATTTAAGGCGATATTTAAAAGCGAACGGAATCATTGGCGTTGATGGAATACTGGCTGATTTGGGGGTTTCTTCTCATCAAATCGACATGGCGGAAAGAGGCTTTTCTACCAGGTTTGATGGAGAGTTGGATATGCGAATGGACCGACAATCGCCTTTAACTGCAAAAGAAGTTGTGAATACCTATAAGGAAATTGAATTGCAGAACGTTTTTGGTAGGTATGGAGAAGTAAGAAACGCAAAAACATTAGCTTCAGCAATTGCAGCAGCCCGGATAAATAAGCCTATTAATACAAGTAGTGAGCTAAAGGAAGTTTTGAAAAGGTTTGCACCCAGAGGTAAAGAAAGCAAATATTTTGCGCAGGTTTATCAGGCATTAAGAATAGAGGTGAATGATGAACTAAAGGCCTTAGAAGATTTTTTATTACAAACAGTAGAAATCTTAAATCCGGGAGGACGGTTGGTAGTAATGTCCTATCATTCATTAGAAGATAGACTGGTGAAAAATTTTATTAATAAAGGAAATTTTGTTGGCGAAGATGACAAGGATTTTTACGGGAATGTTCTTAGGCCTTTGATCCCTGTAAATAAGAAGCCTGTCACGGCCAGTAAAGAAGAAATAGCGGAAAATAATAGAGCCAGAAGTGCAAAGCTGAGGGTGGCTACCAAAGCGGTTGGAGCGTAGTATCATCTAAATTAAAAAAAGATGAATAAGAAGAAAGTAAAGAAAGTAGAACGAAGGGGAAATATTTTTACGTTTTTGGAGCGTAAGCTTAAACTCGATCTTGCCTTTGAACAAGGTTTGCCTGTCCGATACCTGCCTTACATATTATTTTTAACTGCAATTGGTATATTTTATATCGGGAATAGCCATTTTGGTGAAAAATCCATCAGAAAGATTGATAAGTTACAAACAGAGGTGGGTAATTTGAGAGCAGACTATACTTCTTTAAAAGCAGATTATATGTTTGCAAGTAAACAATCTGAAGTGGCTAAAAAAGTAGAAGATTTGGGATTGTACGAAAGTCTGATCCCGCCTTATAAAATTATAATTACAGAAAGTGAATATTAAAAGGTCCATATTGCTAAGGGTGAGGATTGCATTTATTGCAGTGGTTATTTTTGCCATTGCAGTTGGTGCAAGGCTTGTGGATATCCAATTTATTAATGGCAAAAAATGGATTGCAATTGCTGAAGACATAGGATTAAAATACAGGACCGTAAAGGCGACCAGGGGGAATATCTATTCTGATAATGGCAGTCTTATGGCCACCTCCTTGCCATTCTATAAAGTTGCTTTTGATCCTTCCATTGCAGATGAATCCCTTTACCAAAACGGTATCGATTCTCTATCAATGCTGCTGGCTCGTCATTTCCAAGACAAATCCTCTCAGGATTATAAAAGAAAAATTAATAGTGCCCGCAATTCAAAAAAAAGATACCTGGTTCTGAATTGGCAAATTATCGACTATCAGGAAAAGAAAAAAATGTCTGAGTGGCCGATTTTTAGGGAAGGCAGACTAAAAGGCGGTGTTATTTTTGAAAAGGTCGACAAAAGATTTCTACCATTTTCCCATTTAGGAGGTAGAACAATTGGCTATATCACTGAAACTAATTCTGGCGTGGGACTGGAGTATAGCTTTAACAAGTATTTAGCGGGAAGAGATGGGGAAGCTTTATTCCAAAAAATGGCGGGCGGTAATTGGAAGCCTGTTTATGACGATACGGAAATAAGACCGCAGGAAGGGTTGGATATTGAAACAACTATAGACATAAACCTTCAGGATGTCTCTGAATCAGCACTTCTAAGGGCGTTGATCAGACACGATGCAGATTACGGTTGTGTGGTGGTGATGGAAGTAGAAACAGGCGAAATCAAAGCTATTTCCAATTTGAAGGGATATGGAAATGGAAAATATAGAGAGGTATATAATTATGCTGTACAGGGTTTAACAGAACCCGGTTCTACTTTTAAGCTTGCTTCTATGGTTGCCTTGTTTGAAGATTCTAATTTAAAATTAACAGATAGTATCGATACTGGCGATGGCAGCTATAAGTTTTTCGACAGGACCATGATTGACCATAAGCCTGGCGGGTATGGAAAAATGACAGTGTTGGAGGCTTTCGAAAAATCTTCAAATATTGCTGTTTCCAAATTGGTGCAGGCACAGTTTGGCCTGAATCCCCAACGGTATGTCGATTATATTAAGAGTTTTGGACTTGCCAGCCCGCTTGGATTTCAAATGATCGGGGAAGGGATTCCGTTTGTGAAAGATGCAGAAAATCCGTCCTGGAGCGGTGTTACGCTTCCATGGATGTCTATTGGCTATGAGTTAAAACTCACCCCTTTGCAGACTTTAACTTTCTATAACGGAATTGCCAATGATGGCAAGGTTATACAGCCAATTATTGTGAAGCGGATAATGAAAGCTGATAAGGTTGTGAAGGAATATATCCCGGAAATTATTACCGATAAGCTATGTTCTGATGAGACGCTAAGAAAAGTGAAAATAATGTTGGAGGGGGTTGTTTCAAACGGAACTGCGAATAATATTAGCGACAGCTATTATTCCATAGCTGGAAAAACAGGGACGGCTCAGATATTGAAGGATGGTAGATATACAAGAAATTACCATACTTCTTTTGCGGGATATTTTCCGGCAGACCGACCAAAATACAGTTGCATCGTGGTAATAAACAACCCCAAAGGGTATCAACAATATGGCAGCGATGTAGCGGCTCCTGTTTTTAAGGAAATAGCAGATAAAATTTATGCCCGTGACCTGGAAATGCATTCACCATTCAAGAAAAGTAACGACTTGTTGGCAGAAAGCGCTCCTTTGCCGATGATTAAAGCAGGATATGCCGATGATTTGTCCTTTATATGTGAGGCTTTGGGGGTTCCGGTTAATGAAGCACATAAAGAGGACTGGGTTAAGGCAAAAGGCATAGAAAACAAAGTTAAGTGGATTGATAATGAGATCAAATCCAATCTAATTCCTGATGTGAAGGGTATGACCCTCAAAGATGCCCTGTATCTATTAGAAAACAGAGGATTAAGGGTAGAGATAGTTGGAAAAGGCAGAGTGGTCAAACAATCTCAAAATCCCGGAGTAAAAGCCATAAAGGGAAGTCATATAACCATAAAGCTTAGCTAATGGCAGAGTTAAAAGACATTTTATATAAAGTATCATTGCTGGAAGTGGCTGGTACGACGGATATCGAGATTGAATCGGTTCAGTTCGACTCCAGGAAGGTAAAATCTGGTGCCTTATTCATTGCCATTGAAGGCACTCAGTCAGATGGACATCAGTTTATTGATAAGGCTATTGAGCTTGGAGCCGTGGCTATTATTTCGCAAAAAAAGCCTGAGGCTCACAAAGAAGGTATTACTTATATCCTTGTAGAAAATAGCGCCAGGGCATTGGGGTTAGTTGCGTCCAATTTCTATGGTAAGCCGTCTGCGAAACTTCAGGTGGTTGCAGTGACAGGTACCAATGGTAAAACCACCACCGTTTCTCTTTTGCATAAATTGTTTATGGAATTGGGTTATAATGTTGGTTTGCTATCTACCGTCAATAATAAGATCAATGACTCGGTTCTTCCGGCCACCCATACAACTCCTGATGCGATAGCAATGAATGAGTTGTTTCAGAAGATGTTAAAGCAAGGGTGTACTCACTGCTTTATGGAGGCGAGTTCGCATGCAATCGATCAGGAAAGAATGGCGGGAGTTGTGTTAGCGGGAGCCATTTTTACTAATATTTCTCATGATCATTTAGACTATCACAAGACTTTTGATGAGTATATAAAGGTAAAAAAGAGGCTTTTTGATGATCTCCCATCATCGGCATTTGCCCTGGTAAATGTAGATGACAAAAGGGGGCTGGTAATGATGCAGAATACAAAGGCGTCAAAAAATTCTTTCGCCCTGAAAACGATGTGCGATTTTAAAGCCAAGGTTCTTTCAAATACCATTCAAGGACTGGAGCTTGAAATAGACGGAAAAAATGTCTGGTTTAAATTGATTGGCGATTTTAATGCTTACAACCTGCTTGGTGTTTATGCTGCTGCAGTTTTGTTGGGAGAGAAAAGTGAAGAAGTTTTAACCACATTGTCGGTTTTACAGCCTGCTCCAGGTAGATTCGAACAGGTTATATCGGATGCGAGGGTTACAGCTATCGTCGATTACGCACATACGCCCGATGCCTTGGAAAATGTTTTGTCAACAATTAAAACTTTAAGAACAGGAAACGAAAAGGTTATTACGGTAATAGGATGCGGTGGTAATAGGGATAAAACAAAAAGACCATTGATGGCAGAAATTGCCTGTAGGTTTAGTGATAAAGTGATATTAACCTCAGACAATCCCAGGAATGAAGTGCCAGAAGATATTATTAAAGACATGCAGGCAGGCGTCGGCCCTACACATTTTAGAAAAGCACTTGCTATAACGGACAGAAAGGAAGCTATCAAAGTTGCATGCAGTATGGCAGAAGAAGGAGACATTATCCTTGTGGCAGGCAAAGGACACGAAACATACCAGGAGATAAAGGGGGTAAAGTATGATTTCGATGATAGAAAGGTACTGGAAGAAATGCTTAGGCTTATGAAATGATGAATTATAGATTATAAATTATAAATGAGGGAAAATGATACCTCACATAACTTATTTGATTTCCTGTGGTGGTCATTGGTATTAGAGCCAAACTAATAGGAAAATGGATTATAGATTATGAATGAAAGAAAAAATTTAATCCAGGATAAAACTTTTGATTTTGCTTTGATGATCATTGAGGTTTATAAAAAAATGATTGAAAAGAATGAGTATGTATTATCCAAACAATTGGTAAGGAGTGGAACGAGTATCGGAGCAAACGTAGAGGAGGCTATTGCTGCATTTACCAAAAAGGATTTTGTTCATAAAATGTCCATTTCAACTAAGGAAGCACGTGAGACAAGATATTGGTTAAGGTTATTGATGGCCAGCAATTTGGTAGACATAGATATGAGGCCATGTGTATCCGAAGTTGAAGAAGTGCTGAATATTCTAACAGCGATTGTTAAAACAAGTCAAAAAAATATCAGTGATGAGGCCAAACAAATTTAAAATTTAAAATTTCTCATTCAAAATTTCAAAACATGCTTTACTACCTCTTCGATTATTTGGAACGTGAATTTGACCTGGTGGGGGCTGGTGTTTTCCAGTTTATATCATTTCGGGCGGGTATGGCTGCAGTGGTTTCGTTGTTAATTACCATTGCGTTTGGAAAAACTCTAATTGAGGTTCTTAGAAGAAAACAGGTAGGAGAGAGTATCAGGGATCTTGGTTTGGAAGGTCAAATGGAAAAAAAGGGTACTCCAACAATGGGGGGTATAATTATTATTGCGGCAATAGTAATTCCAACATTACTATTTGCACAGCTAGATAATATTTATATCATCTTAATGATCGTATCGGTAGTTTGGATGGGGTTAATAGGTTTTCTTGATGACTATATAAAAGTATTCAGAAAGAATAAAGAAGGCCTGGCAGGTAGATTTAAAATTGTAGGACAGGTTGTGTTGGGGTTGATTGTAGGTTTGACCTTGGTTTTTAATCAGGACGTGGTTGTTAGACAGTTTGATAACGCTCCAAAAGCCGAGGAGCAAATAGTCGAAGTAACAGAAAGTTATGTTGATGTGATGTCTACAAAAACAACCATTCCATTTGTTAAAAACAACGAATTTGATTATCAGGTGCTGGTCTCATGGATCAACACGGATTATACCTGGATCATATATGTATTAGTGGTGGTAGTGGTGGTAATGGCAGTATCCAATGGTGCTAATATTACAGATGGCATTGATGGTTTGGCTGCGGGTAGTTCTGCTATTATTGGCTTGACTTTGGCCATTTTCGCCTATTTATCTGGTAATGCTATTTTCTCTGATTATCTGGATATTATGTTTATACCTAATACAGGCGAATTGGTAATTTTCTGTACAGCATTCGTAGGAGCCTGTATAGGTTTTCTTTGGTATAATTCATACCCGGCCCAGGTTTTTATGGGCGATACAGGGAGTCTTTCCTTAGGTGGAGCAATTGCTGTTTTGGCATTAATAGTAAGAAAGGAATTGCTACTTCCGGTATTATGTGGGGTGTTTTTAATAGAGAATTTGTCAGTGATCTTACAGGTGAGCTACTTTAAATATACTAAAAAGAAATATGGTGAAGGGCGGCGGATTTTTAAAATGGCACCCTTACACCATCATTATCAGAAAATGGAATTACATGAGTCTAAAATAGTGACTCGTTTTTGGACTGTTGGAATTTTGTTGGCCATTTTGACCCTTGCAACTTTGAAATTGCGGTAGTTGAAAGTTTAAAGTTCAAGGTTTAAAGTTTAAAGTTTAAAGTTCAAAGTTCAAAGTTGAAAATTGGAAACGTTCAAAGTTCAAGGTTTAGATCGAAAGTTGAAAGTAGAAAATTGAAAGTGGCAGGTTACAAGGTAGCGAGGTAATTTATTTGCTCAATGTGATGGAAAGACTACCACTACTGCATGCCCCAGAGGGGCAACCTGTTTATAGAAGAACCGATAAATTTATTGGAACCCTGAAAGGGTGAAATTATTATAGATGCTAATAATGAATGAGTACAACCCCGAAGGGGTGTCATTATAATTTTACAGAATCAAAAAACAACGAATTTAAAATACTACAATGAAAGATAGAATAGTCATACTTGGAGCCGGAGAAAGCGGAGTGGGTGCCGCCTTGCTCGCTAGGGCGAAGGGTTATGACGTATTTGTATCCGATCAGTCTCCGATAAGCTTGAAATCTAAAGAGATTTTAACTGCAAATGAGATAAGCTTTGAAGAAGGAAAACATTCTGAGGATTTAATATTAAACGCGGATTTAATTGTTAAAAGTCCCGGAATTCCTGATAAAGCCGTTATTATTCAAAAGATACATCAGAAAAACATTCCTGTAATCGCTGAACTCGAGTTTGCAAGCAGGTATACAAAAGCAAAATTCATTGGCATTACAGGAACAAACGGTAAAACTACTACCACACTTTTGCTCTATCATTTATTGAGAGAAGCAGGACTAAAGGTAGGATTGGCTGGAAATGTGGGTGCCAGTCTGGCTAAGCAGGTGATAGACGATGATTACGATTATTATGTTGTAGAAATCAGTAGTTTTCAATTAGACGACATGTATGACTTCCGACCGCATGTATCGATCCTGTTGAATATCACACCTGACCATCTTGACAGGTACGACTATAGTTTAGAAAAATATGCCTCTTCAAAAATGAGAATTGTGCAGAATCAGGATATGGATAATTATTTTATCTTCTTTCAGGATGATCCTTTGATTCAAAAAAGTGTAAAATTAATTTTGGAGAAGACCAACGCCTTACCAGTTTCGATTGAAAAAAACCTCGAAACGGGTGCGTTTAAAAAGGAGGAAGAGTTAGTTTTTAAATTAGAATCCGTAATAGGAAAAAATTTTAATATAAAACTATCTGAAAGCCCTTTGACAGGAATTCACAATGCGATAAATACCATGTCAGCAATATTGGCTGCGATGGTGGTAGGGGCAGAGGAGGCACAGGTCAAAAATGCTTTGGGGACATTTAAAAATGCACCTCATCGTTTAGAAGTTGTGGGTGAGATTAATAAAGTTAAATTTATCAATGATTCGAAAGCCACCAATGTGGATGCGGTTTACTATGCATTGGAAGGGTTTAAAGAACCATTGGTTTGGATAGCAGGAGGTGTTGATAAAGGCAATGATTACGAACAGATATTGCCTTTCGTAAAGCAAAATGTGAAAGCACTGGTATGCCTGGGTAAAGACAATACTCCATTGAAAAATTTTTTCTCCAATATTATTCCTGTTGAAGAAGAAAAGAATTCAATGAAGGGTGCCGTGGAAAAGGCTTTTACTTTGGCTAAAGCTGGTGATATAATATTGTTGTCGCCCGCTTGTGCAAGTTTTGACCTGTTTCAAAACTACGAAGATAGAGGTGAACAATTTCGGAAAGCGGTAAAGGAACTTGAAGGCAGAATGGTAAACAGCTGAATTGATTAAAATGAATTAATGAAAGTGATATGATAAAGGCGTGGGCAGATAGAAATTTAAAAGGAGATCCGGTAATTTGGTTTGTCGTATTGGCTTTGTCTGTTTTAAGTATTTTGGTTGTATATAGCGCTACCGGGACGCTGGCATATAAGCGCATGGAGGGAAATACTGAACATTATCTGATAAAACATTCTATGCTGGTACTTCTTGGCTTATTTGCCATGTGGGCAGCGCATAAAATAGATTATAGGTATTTTTCAGGGTTGTCTCGGTTCGCATTATGGATCTCGGTGCCATTGCTATTCTTTACCTGGAAGTTTGGAGTGAATATAAACGAGGCTTCGCGCTGGATTCATATTCCTATTATTAATCAGGCTTTTCAGCCTTCGGATTTGGCTAAATTGGCATTGATCGCCCATTTGGCTAATATGCTGTCGAAGAGGCAACAGAATATTAGTGATATAAAAGAGTCTCTGATTCCTATCCTTTTTTGGTGCGGAATCATTTGTGGTTTAATAGCGCTGACTAATATGTCAACAGCAATGCTGCTGTTCGGTACTTGCATGGTATTAATGTTCATAGGCAGGGTACCAGTTAAATATTTGTTTTTGTTAATATTGGTTGGATTGTTAGCGGGGAGTATAGCAGTCACGATTGGTCAAAGAGGAAATACTTTTACTAGTAGAATCGAAGATTATCTAAATCCTGAAGAACTGTCATTTCAGGCAAAGCAATCTTATATTGCCATAGCAACGGGTGGTATTTCAGGTAAAGGCCCTGGTCAAAGTGATCAAAGGAATTTTCTTCCTCATCCTTATTCTGATTTTATTTTTGCCATAATAATTGAAGAATATGGATTGATAGGCGGTGCGGTGGTGATTGTTCTTTATCTGATTTTGCTATATCGTGGCATGAGGACGGTGGCAAGAAGTGAAAAAGCCTACGGGGGATTACTCTCTGCCGGGCTGAGTTTTGCCCTTGTGTTGCAGGCCTTGGTTAATATGGCGGTAGCGGTAGGCTTGGTTCCTGTTACCGGACTTCCCTTGCCGTTAATAAGCATGGGAGGAACGTCGCTATTATTTACCGGAATTTCCCTTGGGATTATTTTAAGTGTAAGCAGAAGCGAGGTGCCGGGCGATTCAGGAAAATCAAAAGAATTTACCAAGATGTCCAAAGCGGCATAGTTAGACGGTAGATTTTAGACAGAAGATATTAGACAGAAGACGGTAGACGAAAGATAATAGGCAAAAAACAAAAGGCAATAAAAAAGGCAATAGGCAATAGCAACAATGGGAAACGTAGAGACAAGGCATGCCTTATCTACAATGACCAAAACACAATGGACAAAACGCATTAATTCATAATTTATAATTCAAAATTTATCATTTCTAGTCAAGAACCATATCGAATAATTATTAGCGGTGGAGGCACCGGAGGACATATTTATCCTGCTATTGCAATAGCTGATGAAATAAAACGTCAATTCCCCGATTCGGAGATACTTTTTGTGGGAGCAAAAGGGAGAATGGAAATGACAAAGGTTCCTGAGGCTGGGTATAAAATTGAAGGACTCTGGATCAGCGGCATTCAAAGAAGGCTCACTTTAGATAATTTGGCTTTCCCATTGAAGTTGATATCGAGCCTTCGCAAAGCAGATGAGATACTCAGAAGATTTAAACCTCATGCGGCAGTCGGGGTGGGTGGCTTTGCAAGTGGTCCTCTATTAAGAAGGGCTTCAAAAAAAGGTATACCCTGTTTAATACAGGAACAGAATTCCTACGCAGG
>CAMPJM010000095.1 GCA_946886805.1 uncultured Flammeovirgaceae bacterium
AATTAAAGGTTTAAACATGAGATTATAAAGTTTTTGTATAAATAAATAATACATGTATCCATAATTTATTCAAAAGGTCACCAATTTAAAATTTTAATTTGGGCTTAATGAATAAATTCTGACGGTAGGCTAATAGAAGCAGAAATTTCTTATTGCGAAAACGTGGTATTTGGAACGCCTCAATGTTCAAATTATTTTTTTTAATCGCGCTTTAGAAGGCCTTTCGAACCGTTTATAATGTTATCACGCTCCTGAATAAATAGGGTCTGAATGTTGAGTTCCCACTATGTTAATTCTATTTACATACTTTTGTATAACGTATTATATTTATGTTAAATTTACCATCAAACAGTTTGATATGATACTTCAATGCTTAAAACCCTTTATAATGCTTTCTGTGGGTTTAATGCTCATAAGTTGTGGGGAGAAAACTAATAATCAGAATAATAAGGCGCTAAAGGAGGAAATTGCCAACAGGGAGATTAAAAAAGTTTCTGATGCGGAAATTATAGCGGCAGCATATTACTACGGCAATTTAATTGCCGATACTAGCCAATATCTATATTTCAATTCACTTCAAAAGCAACTGCAAGAGAATGGGATCCAGGTAGCATTAAAATTTTATAACATCAAGGGAAACCCTGTTACGGATTCACTGTTATCCGAATTTGATGCCACTATCAGAAGGGTGAGCAACAAACCCAGAAATACTGAGAATTCCCCCAACGAGCTGGAGGCCCTGCTTTTGGACTCTTATTTATATAATTTAGAAAATGACCTTCCCCTTGATGAGAATATCCAGGAGGTGGATCAAAATTACCTATTGTATACCAAACCAATTGTGATCAACGATCAACTATGCTTGCAATGCCACGGAGTAGTAGGTGAAGATATCACAACAGAGGATTACGACCACATAAAATCATTGTACCCAAACGACGAGGCAATTGGGTACAAAATGGACGATTTTAGGGGAGTTTGGAGCATCAAATTATCTAAGAAAGAGTTGATAAAAGCTTTATAGGCTTTCTTCTTCACCTTTCAAACATTCGCCAGCTTCCCAGGAGGTAACCCCCGCATTTTTTGCTTCGCATTCATTTCCATAGGTAATATTATTGCAGCCACATACGGGTTCATATTGTTGGGTGCAAATTCCCTGAGGATTGATTTTTTCCTTGTCTATGCAAGGAGCTTTTGCGGTTGAACATGCCCCAAAAATGACAACTATTAAGTAGGCGAGAGGGATATTTTTCATGGTAAATTATTTTTAAAAATGAAAAAATAGGTTCGTTTACTAAGGCTAAAAATATATGCTGCTAAAAATTAATAAGACTTTACTTTTTCACAAGATTGCTTACCTCTTTATGTCTGAAGCAATTTACAAGATGATCATTTATTAAACCTGTTGCCTGCATATGGGCGTATATAATGGTGCTTCCTACGAATTTGAAGCCACGCTTTTTTAGGTCCTTACTTAGAGCATCGGATTCTGGACTGGTAGCTGGAACATCTTTGGAGGTCATGCACCTGTGATCGAGGGGCTTATGGGCAACAAATCCCCATATATATTGGCTAAATGAGCCAAATTCTTTCTGAACTTCTATAAACCGCTTCGCATTATTCACAGTGGCATTAATTTTTAGCTTATTCCTGATAATTTCCGGATTTAAAATAAGTGCTGCAATCTCGTCCTCAGAAAATAAAGCGACCTTTTCGACGTCAAAATTGGCAAAGGCATTTCTATAACCATCTCTTTTTTTCAAAATGGTGCTCCAGCTTAATCCGGCCTGAGCCCCTTCCAGAATTAAAAATTCAAAATGCACCTTATCATCGTAAACCGGCACTCCCCATTCTTCATCATGATATTCTACATATTCAGGAAAAGTGTTCCTCACCCATTCACATCGCTCTTTCATGCTTATAATTATCTTTAAACTTGTTTATAAATTCTTCAGTCTACTTTCAGCTTCTTTAAACAAATAATTAGCCCCACTCTTTAAGCCCGCCAGTGATAATCCCTACTCTGCTCGACGCTTTTGGCACTTGAGGCTTGCAACGCCCGTTATAAGTGCTAAGATTTACCAATGTACCAAGAGGCGCCGATAAGTAGTGCTTGCTTTCCTTTTAAATTTACCGCCATAAAACTAACTTTACAGATTTATTGCGGAGTAAGCTTATATAATTTAGCTTTAAGCTTATTTGATACTTGAAATTCAAATTTATTTCATAATTTCAGGCTTGAATACTATAATACACCGTAAATATTAATATTTACAGGACATCCAATAATTATGAACATCAGAGTAAGAAATAAACTTATCCAACTAGCAAGGACAGATTCTAATCCAATTACTTATCAGCGACTGATTACCGAAGCTGAACTCGGATTAAATGTAGAAATTTCTCATGAAAAAGCCTTGTTAGGAGAAATATTATCTGAAGTTTCTACCATTGAACACAAAAACGGTCGACCACTGTTGAGCGCCATGGTGCAGGTCAAATCTAATAAGGGTCAAGGAGATGCATTTTTTAAGCTGTGTGAAGAATTGGGCTATGGGGATTGGAAAGAACTGAAAAAAGATAAGGATTTTATCATACAGGAAATAAATAAATGTGCTGAATTTTGGAGTAATGATGAAAATTTTGAAAAATATGTATAAATAATGTACTCTTGAAGCAAAAACAATAATATTACCTTTATTTATTGCCCTTCCAGGGGCTCCGATCATCAAAGCGTCCAATTGAATCTAAACAATTCGTACCAGAAGAAGTTGGTTAGATAGAACTGAAATTCTTTAACTAATATTCTATTATGAATTCGAATACTTTGAAAATTGCTAAAATGGCTGGAATAGGTTATTTAACATACAAAATGTTGCCCTTTAAAGCTGTAAGGGGTGTCGTAAAAACTTTTCTTTTAGCAAAAGGTATTTCTTTCCTTAAGAAGAGGATTGCAAAATAAGCTATCTAAGAAATTTATCATTCTCACGGATTTGTATTATTATCCATTTGTTTCAAAATATACAAAACCCTATTTTTTATGAAGTGGAAATTGTTTAAAACTGTTGCATTATTTTATGGTGCATATAAAATTTTATCTAATGCTTTAGTGAGAAAAATTTTGTTTGTTTTCATAAAGCATGAGGGGCAGAAGTTGATCCGATAATTTATTTTTCAACTTTAGCCGAACTGCTAGTATTTCATAAGTTTCTTCCTGAACGAAAACTCTGTACGTGTCATCCTAGCGAACCTTTTGCATAGATCCTTACAGCGGCAAAAAAAGAACTTCCCATAGAGGAACAGTGATATGTTCAACCCTTTTCGGGTTGGGTTTGATGTTTAATTCGGTTGCTATTCATGTTAAAGCCTTTTAGGCTTTTTAGGGAGGATGACCGGAAGCCAAATACATTAAACTTTGGATTTTCAACTTTAGCTGTAGAGCCAGGTTCCCGCAGCCTCCGCATGTGTCCGCACAGCGGCAAAAGAGAACTGTCACCCGCCAGTTGGCGGGACTTGTTGAACAATGACAGTGAGGTTTATTGAACAGTAGCACTTCGACACTGGCAGAACTGCTAGATTCTAAAAGGTTTCCTCCTGAATGACAAAATAAAAAACAAGACCGAAAATACAGAGCAATCATCCAGCTCGACTCGCCCTCTCGTTTGTCATTCCGGACAAAAGAGAACCCCTGAAAGGCTCCATACAGCAGTAATCTTCAATTTAGCAGCGAGTCTATTTCCGCTTAAGCAGCCCTACTGCTAGTATTTAACAGATTTCCTCCTGAATGACAATAGGAAACCGATGTCATGCAGTAGAAACTTGTTGGACAAGGGTTTGGGGAGAACTTAGGATTTCACATGCTTTGGCACAAAAATTAGCGTTTTTGTTGAATGCCGGGAACTATTCATGAAAGAGATTCCTTATACTAACGAATCGGAAAATCCAGCAAAAGCACTAGATATGGTTATAAAAACTTTAGCAATTTCTCTTTTATTTACATTCCTTACTTCATTTGCCAATCCATTACCAGCAGGAAAATATAATTTTAAAGCTATTCCGAGCGATCATTCCACCAGCTTTGAAAGTGGAAACAATTCTTTGGAAACCAGACTTCAAAAAATGGATGATGTTATCTTGGCTGTCTATAACGAGCTAAAGGGTTTTGAAAATGATCTGGATATCAATAAACCTTCTTTTCCAGTTTTTAAAAAAGCTTTAATTGGCTTTTATAATTTACTTGGCGAGAATAAGCTCGAAAACAATAAGCTACTCACTGTTATAGATTTCACGCTGCCCTCCGATAAGAAGAGGCTTTGGATTATAAATCTTAAAGAAAAGCAAATACTCTTTAATGACCTTGTAGCCCATGGCAGAAATTCGGGAAATATAATGGCCGAGAAATTCTCTAACGTCGCAGAATCGCACATGAGCAGCCAAGGATTTTATATTACAGGAAATACCTACCATGGCAAACATGGCCTTTCCCTTCGCCTAAATGGAATGGAAGAGGAAATCAATCATAATGCTTTTGATAGAGCAATTGTGATGCATGGTGCGGAGTATGTAAGTGAAGAATTTATCCAAAAATATGGAAGATTGGGAAGAAGTTATGGATGCCCATCCGTTTCAAATGAAATTTCAAAAGAGGTAATCAATACCATTAAAGACAAAACTTGTCTTTTTATTTACTCACCGGCTTTGCAATATGATAAAATCTCTGCCTTGCTTAACCCCGAGAATGCAGCCAATTATCTCGTAGCAAAGAATTTCCTGATATAAATAACACTCCGTCTTAACAATTAATCCTGTTTTAGGTTTACTATTACTGATCTATTTAAGTATCAATAGTATACCCTAAAAGATGGATTTTACCCAACTGTATATACTTCTTGATGTTGCCATAGCTATGTTCTTGTCCGGCATAGTTGGGTTTGAAAGAGAAGTATCAAATAAACCCGCGGGTTTCCGGACGAATATGATAGTTGGTGGGGCTTCCTGCCTGCTTTTTTCATTGGGTCTTTTCATTGTAGATTTTCTTCATAAGGAAAATTATGGAGAGTTGTTACAATTGGACCCACTCCGTGTCATAGAAGCCATTGTTGTGGGAGTGAGCTTTATAGGAGCTGGCACAATTCTAAAATCTTCAGATGGTGATAAAGTCAATTACCTCACCACGGCGGCCACCGTTCTTTTTTCTGCAGCCATAGGTATTGCCATAGCACTTCAACAATATATTATCGGGGCAGGGGCTACCAGCCTTATTTTGCTCGTCAATACCCTCATAAGAAAATTAGATAAAAAAATAACCTGACAATTTTCCAATAGGAGGTTGGTTGCTTTCTTTAGCATTTCGTTTGCCCATAAATATTATATTTATGAATTATTCCAAAACCCCTTTCAAATGCTACGGCAAGTGTCGAAACCGGGAAATAAACAACAAATAATATAACCTCATGGGACTGATAAAGGATTTTAAAGAATTTGCTGTAAAAGGCAACATGATTGATATGGCGGTAGGAATTATAGTTGGTACTGCGTTTGGAAGTATAGTTTCGTCACTTGTAAAAGACATTATAACTCCTGCCTTTGGCGTGCTCGTTGGCAAAATGGACTTTAAAAATTACAAGTATACTATACAGGATGCTGTCTTAAACCCCGATGGCACAATACTAAAAGAAGCAGTCTCTATAAACTACGGAAACTTTTTGCAGGTTTGTGTCGATTTTTTAATTATAGCCGGATCAATTTTTATAGTAATAAGATTTATAAATTCTCTTAAAAGAAAAGCAGAGGATGAAAAAGTTGCTTCTGTTCCCACACCAAAAGATATTGAGCTATTGTCAGAGATAAGGGACTTGTTGAAGGAAAATAAAACAGGAAAGGGTTCTAAAGACATTTCCTGATTTCTTCGCGCTTCCGCCTGAAACAAAAGAAGTATGGGTCAGGTACTTCTATAGTCCAACTACTTTCGAACATGCGATTCATTTTGAACCATAAATTTTTTGTTAAATCGCCCTACCTGTGTTGCATGTATTGATTTGTTCAATTTTAAAGATTCCAAATAGGCTCCATTCCCTACCTTGCACTACGATTAATACATTTTGGCAATTCGAATATGATTGCCTTATTCTTCGTATAACATGAAATTTAAGGTTGAGATATGAACGGTGCCTATTTAATTTCCTCAAAGGTATGAAGCAGTTTTTAGAAAAACATTTTATTAACGCAGCGATAATGGTGGTATTTATCCTCATTCTTGTCGCCGCCTCTTTGTCATTATACAATAAGCAGCAGATGAATGAGGCATTGACTAACATTGAACGCAAAAATGTTGTCCTTGTAGAAATAGAAAAATTGTTTCTTAATGTAAGGGACATGGACATCAGTTCAAGAGGCTATGCCCTTATTTCAGAAGATCGGTTTTTATTTCACAGTGTCGAGGTTGCCAGAGAAAGGAATGTAAGAAATTTTAGGGTATTGGACAGCTTATTCGCGCTTCAAAATTATACCGATCATAGGGAATATGCCCAGGTGAAAAAGGGTTTCGAAAAATATACTGATACATATGAATTGATGATTCAAAATTTAAAGAACGGTGACAAACAAGCCTATTTAGATTTGCTATCAGAAGATTATGGCCTGGAATTTTATCAAATTTATATTGGGTGGCTTACAAATCTACAGGCGTTTCAAGATACCATTGCTTCTGAAGCCCAAGCCCAATATGAGGCAGCGGTTCTTAGAAATACAATTGTCCAGTTTCTTTTATTACTGATCGGTTTGCCCACACTCGGATTTGTTTTGATCAAATTGAAGCGGCAAAGAAGAAACAGGGAGGCTTTATTGACAAACCTTCAAAAAAATAATGAAAAATACCTGTTTAATGACGGCAATAAGGAGGAGAAGAAAGATGCTGAAATTTTAGAAAATTCCATTAAAAACTTACAAAGAGCGTCAGATTTTGTCAACCAGATATCTGAAGGAAATTATGATGTTCAATGGGAGAATATAAATAAGGAAAATGAGCTACTAAATAAGGAAAATCTTGCAGGGAGGCTCATTTTGATGCGGGAGCAAATGAAGAAAGTGAAGCTGGAAGATTCAAAAAGATTATGGGCAACTGAAGGATTATCGCAGTTCTCTGAGATTATCAGAAACAATCAACATGATCTTGAGGAGCTAAGCAACAACGCATTAAAGTATCTTTCACAATACCTAAAGGTCCAGCAAGGCAGTCTTTTTATTCTTGAGGGAAATGAAAAAGAAGATTACCATCTAAGGCTCGCTTCTTGTTTCGCATTCGACAGAAAGAAATTTATAGAAAAGCGCATAGAAATTGGCCAGGGATTGGTAGGCCAGACGTACCTGGAAAGGAAAACGCTCATTTTAACTGAGATACCGCAAGCCTATACTTTGATTACCTCCGGATTAGGAGATGCAACTCCATCTTATTTGGTAATTGTTCCTATGATCTATAATGAAAAAGTTCAGGCTTTGGTCGAATTGGCGTCCTTTGTAAAGTTTGAGCCTCATCAAATATCATTTCTAGAAAAAGCTGGAGAATTTGTGGCCTCTGCTATTGCTACTGCTCAAAATGGCTCAAAAACCAAGGTTCTTTTTGAACAGATGCAATTCCAAACTGAACAAATGAGGGCACAGGAAGAAGAACTGCGACAAAATATGGAAGAGCTTGAAGCCACTCAGGAAGAAATGCGAAGGAAAGAGGTTGCGCTTGAACAACAATTGGCCGAGATGAAGCATTAAGAATTGAGTTAGATGAGCGTTTATGGGCTCCTATCTTTCTGGAGAAATATAGGCTTAAAGATAAAAAAGGTGTGAAGTTCACGCCTTTTTCTTTATCTGATTTGACTATTGGGTATCGAACCGATTAATATTAGGAACCCAACTTAATACACCAAGCTCCTTTACAAGTGAAGATCTCTGATACCAATCATTAAAAACCAATTCTACGTTATCTACTTGTGAACAACCAAAAGAGAAATCCCGGTACTCATTAAGCTTCTGAACAAAAGAAGCAGGGTTTTCAAGCGGATTTTTAAATCTTGTCACAGTAACATGCGCCGTTTCCAATTTATATCGTGCATCTATTGATTGCTCCAGATTAGAATCTTTAAACGATCTCCTCACATTGTCTCGTAATTTTTCCAGCGTGTCTCCTTCGGGAAACCCTTGAATGAGGACAGCAGACGGAGTAACAGTAATTCCATGGTAATTTATTTTGAAGCTTTCGAGCTCGGCACATGCAGCAGCTATCCGGTCAATATATTTGTTTACATCTATATTGTTTAAATCAAAGCCTTCATAGCATGAAATAATTGATAAAATTGTAAGATGGATATCAGCATTGGGATAATAATATTGATCAGGTTCAATAATCTTTAGCTCACGACAAAACTCCTGAATAAGGCCAAGTGTTTTATGGTCTGGCCGGGCCAAAAGTGTTATTCCAAATCTATTGTCACGCGGATTATCAATTTGCTTATCCAAATTGACGGCTCCCTCTGCTATTTGTCCTATTGATTCAGTCCATAGCTTTTGATAATGCTCCTGTAGGTTCATTTAAATTAAATTTCTAAATCCGATTTTTTTAACTCACAAAATCCGTCCTTAACAAGGCATAATATTCTACGTCCACCAATTCGCCTGTACCCAATCTGAAATCCATTTTATGAACCCCTTCTAGCTGAAAATTCTTTTTTAATGCCATTTTTTTGCTCCTATCATTCCCTGGAGCTATTCTTAGAAATAGCTTTTTCATTCCCAGGGACTCAAAACAATACCTGATTAAGAAATCCAATGCCCTAGAGGCATATCCTTTTCCTTCAAAACCAGCATCTATAAAATAAGAAAGCTCACATTTTGGCACTTCCCAGTCAAAATTTTTCGCTGTTACATTGCCAATTAAGGTGTCGTTTTCATCAAAGAATAGAAAATAATATAATTCTTTATGATAAGACTGGTCGATCTTAAAATTCACAAATCTTTTCGCAGACTTTAGATCAACAACGTCTTTGATTGTGACCGGAAAATATGGAAGAAGACGATGCCGGTTCGTCTCTATTAATTGTAAAAATTGACTGCTGTCCTTTTGCTTAATTAACCGTATATTCATTAGATTCAAGGTCTAAACATTCCTGAGGGAATTACCTTAATATAACTCGTACATGGTTGCAAACATATCAAATTCATGTAATTTCGAAATTATTAAACTGATAGTTATTTTTATTCCTTATTTCTGTTGATAAACAGTAGTAAAAGACGCCAAGGTTGCCAATATTGAGATTAACCTTAATTTGAAAAGATAGGAAAAATACCTGTATATACATATAAATTTGAAACATCTGTATGAAGAATTCACAAAAAACCATTTGGCTGTTCGGCTTAGCCTTTGCATTATTTATTTCAAGCTGTAATAATATAAATCAGGAAAAAACAACCATGGAGGAACAAATTACCCACCAATCTAATGACCCTCATACCTTTGCACAACCATCAGAAGCCGTGATGACCCACCTCAATTGGGAGGCAACTGTAAGTTTTGATGAAAAGAAAATAGAGGGTATTGCCCGTATAACTATAAAAACAGGTGAAAATGCGGAAAAATTAATTCTCGATTCAAAAAATCTTCAAATAGAAAGAGTAACCTTGGGAACCGCCGAAGATTCTACTTCCTACGAGCTAAAAAGTGGTGACAATGAACATATGGGCAGTGCGCTGGAAATTGATATTTCACCTGACACTGAGTTGGTTAACATTTATTATAGCACCACAGATGGGGCAGAAGCATTGCAATGGTTAGCTCCTGTGCAGACAGCCGGAGGAGATCATCCTTTTCTATTTACGCAATCCCAAGCCATATTAGCAAGAACCTGGATCCCATTACAGGATTCTCCCGGAATAAGGTTTACCTATGAGGCAAAAGTAACCGTGCCTTCAGAACTTTTGGCATTAATGAGCGCGGATAACCCTCAGGAAAAAAATGCTGATGGTATTTATAATTTCAAAATGGAGCAGCCTATTCCTGCCTACTTGCTGGCGCTTGCTGTTGGTAATCTTACTTTTGAACCGATAGGAGAGAGAACAGGTGTATATGCCGAACCGGAAATAATCGAAAAGGCAGTTTATGAATTTGCGGAAGTGGACGAGATGCTTGCCATAGCAGAAGATTTATATGGCCCTTACAGGTGGGAAAGATATGACCTTCTCGTATTGCCTCCAAGTTTTCCTTTTGGAGGCATGGAAAATCCCCGTCTCACTTTTGCCACGCCTACAATACTTGCGGGAGATCGTTCGCTTACTTCTCTTGTGGCACATGAACTGGCCCATTCCTGGTCGGGAAATCTTGTAACCAATGCGACCTGGAACGATTTCTGGCTTAATGAAGGATTTACCGTCTACTTCGAGAACAGAATAATGGAAGAAATGTATGGCAAATCTTATGCGGAAATGCTAGCGAGCTTAGCTTTAAAAGGCTTAAAAGAAGAGGTAAAATCTATGACCGAAGCAGGCAATGCTGCGGATACGAGGTTAAAATTAGATTTAGACGACCGAAATCCTGACGAAGGGGTCACTTCAATAGCCTACGACAAAGGTTATTTTTTCTTAAGAAGGCTTGAAGAAATAGTTGGACGTGAGAAATTTGATGCATTTTTAGCGGCGTATTTTAAAGAAAATGCTTTTAAAACCATGACAACAGAAGATTTTATTGCTTATACCAATAAAAATCTGTTCGAAAAAAATAACATTCCGGTAGACTCCTCCTTATACCAGAACTGGATCTATGGTGAAGGATTGCCTGAAAATATTCCTGAAGTTTCGGCTGAAAGATTTGTTAAAGTAGATTCCGTGCTTTCTAGTTGG
>CAMPJM010000096.1 GCA_946886805.1 uncultured Flammeovirgaceae bacterium
ATATTATTTTTATGTTACTTAAAATATTGGATAACTTTTTATCTTATTGAACCCGTTGTGTAATAATGATATTGAATATATAAAATTAGCGTTAAAAAACTCACCCCCGAAATTCTTCGGGGCCCTTTCTAAAGATACCAGGTTAATCCAGCTAATTTTCAATAATTTAATTTTATTTACATAGTTTTACAACGCAGATCTTATAAATTTTTTAAATACAAACATGGATAGAACACGTGCTCAGGAATCTCGCGCAGCAATAGAAAAACTTTATATCACCATGCGGCACCTATTTAACCGAGGATATTATAAGCCCTTTGGTGTATCAGGAGAAGCCCTGGTAAATGCATTGTTAACTTTGAGGCCAGAAATATACGGCTCTATTGGCGATCAGGAAAAAGTGGAGCTTTTTGGCTTGTTATATGTTGTTGACAGATTGCCCAAAGGCATAGAAGAATGCAGGTTTATAAAGCTGACATCCGAAGAAGGTTTGAGCGAATCGAATTTCCAGGTAATTATACCTTCAAAAAGAAGGCGGAACTGTTACCGGATAGATAAAGAGCTGATGGTTATCGAATTGACCAGAGGCCGCAGCGAAATATATGATATATTGACCCATCTTACTTTTTTATATATAGAAGCAGAAAAAATCAAACGATACGCGTTGGATGAAAATGGCAAAAAAACAAGGGAATGGATAAGACTGGAAGAAATAGTAAAAGACAACTACACCTTAATTGAAAAAGAAAAAGAGCTTGCACTGGTTTATTTAAGTGCCATTTTAGGAAGAACTTATGAAGAGACCGAGTATTCATATGAAAGATTTAACAATAACGGTCTAAATAATAACCTCTTCCATATTATTTATTGGTTGGGAAGAGTGGCGATTGAGGAACAGCTTTATGAGAAAGATCGAGAGATAAATTTTAGTTCTGCCCTTAGAGAAAGAATAGGTCACCATATCTATGGCGAACGTTGGGCTTCCAACATCAAAGAGTTTCTTCACAGCAAGAACCTATTAAACCGGCCCTTACACATCATAAGCGCCAATTTGCACAGTGTCATGAACAGTCTTTATGCGCACGCTGCAATAGTTGACAAGCCCGCAAATAAGAAAGGCCTTTTTGAACTGGCGATAGACCTTAGCAAACCCTCCAATGATTCGCTGAGAAAAAAGGTGGAGGAATATTCAAATAAGCGTGGATTATACTACATAAAAGATAGTTCCAAAACAAACATTTCTGTTCACATCATTAATACGGAGAAAATTGACCTTGATTCATTATCTCCCGAAATACAATTTGACAAGGAATACATAAAAAAAGAAAAGCCCGTGATACTGGTGATGGATTATGCTTTTGGTGAACAGGCATATGAGACAATGGATGAACTTTTAAAACCGTTTGAAAAAGGCGACGAAAGAATTCCCCTGTCTGTTAAATCAGTTTCCATATTAGGAAAGGCGGGGATTCTGGAAGGGGAAAAAGGAGATATTATGGTTCCTACTGCGCATATTTTTGAGGGGACTGCAGATAATTATCCCATCATTAATTCATTCGAATTAGCTCCTTTTGACGAATCGATCAAAGTCTTTCATGGACCGATGGTGACGGTTCTAGGCACGTCATTACAAAATAAAGATGTATTGGATTATTTTAAAAACAGCTCCTGGGGTGTAATTGGCCTTGAGATGGAAGGCGCTCATTTGCAAAAGGCAATACAGGCTGCGTCTAAAATCCGGAACAGCGTCAAAAAAGATATTAAGCTAAGCTACGCCTACTACGCATCGGACAATCCTTTGGTAACCGGCAGCACACTTTCTTCAGGAAGCTTAGGACTAGTAGGCGTAAAACCGACTTACATGATAACTATTAGCATGTTGAATAAAATTTTAACTGGTTTTCCCAGCACCGAAGTAAAAAAAGAGGATATAAAAGTTTAAACTTAACTAAAAAAAATCCCGATAATAACTTACTTACCACGGCTCTAAAGCACCGATTGGATTTAGAGGTTTTTCGAGTTCTCAACATCCTATACTCCAAAGACACCGTTTTAGAGGGGATTTTCACAAAGGATGCCTGCGGAGAGGGGTTTTCAAGCTTTCAACACCACTCCTTAAAACATCAGAAACTTTTAAAAATTCCTCCTCCTTTCACCCCAAACACCCCCTCAATGCTATTAAGTTAAGCTTTTCAAATACCTCATCCTCAATCCTTCTCCTAAAGAGAGAAGGATAAATCGCCTTAACTTAATAGCATTGCCCCCCTGAAGAGCCTGCTCCGCGTTTGTTTCGGAGGGGCTACCACTTACCCACACATTCTCTATATCTTTAAAGCTTTCCATTTTAAACAATTTCGGCTCCAAAATCAACATTCTTAAAGCTTTCCACTAAATTTCATCTCTGCTCTAAAGTCCCCTTTTTTAGTTTTAGGGGTGAATCGGAGAGAACTTTCTTCCAATTTAGAGGATTGCCGCACTCGACTTTTATATTAATATCTTATTGTATTGTTAGCCACCTACGTTATCCAAACATCCTGCTTTTAGAAACACCGTTTATAATGACGAAAATGGGAAAGATCCCGATACTAACTTATTTACCACTGCTCTAAAGTCCCCTTTACGAGGGGATTTAGGGGTTAATTGACAGTACTCTTCTTCGAATTTTGAGGATTGCCGCACTCTGTAATTTTATTAACGATTCCTATTCTATGCCACAATAGACTTTTTTCAATCATTCTGCTTTTGGAAACTCTGTTCGTCCCATATGCATCCCCTTGGGACAATGACGAAAATAATTAAGCATCCTCATTGCGAGTTTTAAATTTTTTTTCAAAATTCTGTGCCACCACGAAGGGGTCTCTATGGGAAAGGCATCACTTTGAGGGAGAGTGAATGACAATGGTTCATACATTGCTAAACCTCATTTGATCCTGATATAGCACAGTTAGTATTACCTAAAAAAAAGTACCTTCTGATACTATTTTTAATTGTCAGGTAATTACGGACAGTCATTTTATTCGATTACCCCAAGCCGTTTTAAGTTATTATTCCGAGATTTAATGATTGTTTGGATTAAAGATTTGAAATTTATTCCAATTACCTTAATATTGCAGTTACAAAAAAAGAAGAAATCATGTTTGATGCACCTATTACCGATGGAGTAAGTTTATTTGTTTGGATTGTTTGTATTCTCGCAGGCCTTGGTGCTGCACTTACAACTATAAACGTTATTTCCGACTTTTCTAAAAAGAAAGATTCTGATAAATAACAATCTGATCATTTGGAAATGATCAGATTGCTTCGGAGACTGGAAAAGTAATTTTACCGCAATTTTATCAACGGAAGCATCTTTGGGTGATTTAAATCTTCGTTATCAAGACTTGTAACATTTAAATGTTGCCCTTTTCTATAGGAATAACACCCTGCGCTCATCATTCCTTTTCCCGATTTTTCCTACTCAGACAGCAGCAAGGACTTACAGGCACCTTCCCTCTTTTTCAAAAAAACAATTCCTAGCGCTTTTCGTTTAGTAACAAGAGCATTATTTTAATAATTATTTATTTTATAATTATAGAAGGATCAAAAATAACATTTAATCCGAAAAAATTTATAAAATGATTAAAAAAGGGGTATTAAGTATAAATTTAATTCTTAAATTGGAGAAATATAAGTGATGTTCCTTAATTACCAAAAGCAGAGATGAGCAGGAAAGTAACAAAGCCTCATAAAAAATTTTTACTCACGGGAATTTTATTAGCTATGATTCCTGTGACTATTTATAACTTTTTTCCTCTGATCGAATTTCTTAAGACTTCAGTTTTTAACTTTTCTTATCTTATTTCCGCAGATTTTTACGCCACCCCCAATAACATAGTCAGTCTATTTATCATCAGTTTGTGTATAATTTCCGTTTTATCTATTTTGTTGATTTACTCACATCATAAATCTAAAAAAATATTAAAAGGGTACAAAGAACTCATAAAAAGACAACATCAGGAATTAGGTTTAATAAACAACGATTTAAACAGCTATAAAGAAGAGTTGCGATTGCAGAACATCGCCAAGGAAAAACTTTTTTCTATTGTAGCTAAAGATTTAAAGAAGCCTCTTTTAGCATTAAAAAGTTATGCCTACACCTTAAAAACAAAAGATGGCAATTTTTCTCCATGGGAATTAAGTGACTATGCCATGTCCTTACAAAAATCCCTAAATCATCTGATAGGAGTGTTAAATAATGTTTCGAGATGGTCGATGGTGCAGAACCCCCTTCCACCCAGTCAATTAGATAATATCAATATTAACAAAATGATTTCTTATACGCTGCACTTGATGCAATCGAGTGCGAATAGTAAAAGAATTGCTTTGTTGAAGAACATCAATTGCAAAGTTGAGATTATGGGCGATGCCTACATGATCGAATTTATTTTGAGAAACCTTGTAAGCAATGCTATCAAGTTCTCAAATAACGGAAGTGTTGTAATGGTAAAGCTGAGATCAGATGAAGATTATTTTAGTATTTCTGTAAAAGACCAGGGAATTGGAATGTCGGAAGAAAAGATTGCGCAACTTTTCAACATAGATGAAAAAGCCAATAGCCAAAGAAATAGCGATCAATCACAATCTGCTCTGGGCTTGGTCTTGTGCAATGAGTTCCTGCAAAAAATGGGTGGAGCGATAGAAATTCACAGCAAACCCAACGAAGGATCCTTATTCACTGTCAGTCTACCCAAAAACGTCTATTCTGTCTCCAGGGTTAAGGGAGAAATTGATTGACTTGGGCAATTGATAAAAAGGTTCTATTCAATTATTGCCCTGCTTCTTCAATACCTTCCGGTAAAAAATATTGTTCTCACGAGAGTAAATTAAATCTATTTGCCCTTTAGAAGATACCCTAATTCTTGAAAACCAATTTCCTCCCCGTCTTTTATTATATCCAACATCATTGGTAAAAAAGACAAAGTCTTCAAATAGAATTAGATTACCTCCCGAATTAAGTTTCCAATTAGATGTTGACTCAAAAACCTTACCTTCATCCGTTGTATATCTATGTATATACTTATTTCCCTTTACAATAAATATAGAATCCTTACCAGCACCTTCATTCAAATAATAATCTCCAATCAATTGTTTTGGGTCCACACTCAACGAACAACTATGAAAGATCAAGCCGAATAAAGTAAGTAGCAGTATTTTACTTCTAGTTGTCATATTAAAATTTACTCAATTCAAATATACCTTTGATAGGTAATGCTTTCACGTATTACTTTTCCTGCTTCTCGCTGACAATTCACATTAGTTGTTTGCTAATAAAAAGCATGACGATTCTTCTAATCTTCCACAACATATAAGATCTACCCGCAACTGGTATAATTGAAAAACGAGTTCCTCCAACCAATTGCTGTGTCATATTTGTTCCAGATAATGGAATTCCTGCTAAACCAAAAGGAGCATTACACCTTTCAAGCTTTTTCTTGCCACTCATCAGGTACTTAAATTTAGCGAGGTTAACTACCAAAGAATTCTTCATATCTTACAACATTGGGTGACTGTCCCGAAAAACACTATACTTAAGACCTGTTCCATTTTGAAATCCAAAAAATATATCATCCCAATCAATATCATTTTCTCTTGATGAAAAATTTAAGGAGGAGCATTCTCACCACCCTTATCCCATCCTGAGCAATTTATTTAGAACCACCACTTGATTGTATCTCACTGGCCGTTACACAAATAATGCCTAGTGTGAAACTCAAAAAACAACCTCACAGGTCCCCCAACTGCGGACGGATTATCAGTTCCTCAATCACTGCCTGAGGAGATACCGCATAGGCAGCCCATACCGCAGCAGCAACATCTTCTGGCTTCATAAATCGTTCTGGTGGCAAATCTGTATCTTCCCAACTAGCCGTAAGTGTGGCGCCCGGAATTACCGATGTTACCTTTATCCCAAAAGGTTTCATTTCTTCTCTTAATACTTTACTCATTCCCAACATTGCAAATTTTGAAATACAGTAAGAACCGCCGTTTACATAAGGTGTAATACTAGCCGTGGAACACATATTGAAAATATAACCGCTATTTTGAGATTTCATTGCCGGAATCAATGCCCGCGACAGATGATAGGCACTGTACAAATTGGTACTGATCATCTTCTCCAATGTCCCGTCCTCTTCTGTATGTACCTGGCCTGGAATAAATAAGCCAGCATTATTAACCAAAACGTCGACAGGTCTATTAAGCTCAGCAATGTACTTACCAAATGAATCGACTTCGCTTTTGATTGACAAATCAGCTTTCATGAAATAAAAATTGATGGCTTTGGTCTGAGTAATTTCCTTTTCTAGATTCTCCAATTCCTCAAGATTCCGGGAACAAGTAACTACATCGAAACCTTCCATTGCAAATTTCTCAATTATCGCTTTTCCGATCCCTTTTGTACCGCCGGTTACTACAATTAATTTTTTCATCGTTGACGTTTTATGCTGTTGTTTTTTATTACTTCTACCCTCATCAGGAGATTCCTCTTTGCCAGTCTTGAATATTTACTTCGTCTCTCTTCGTAGATATGTTTGTGAAACCTACGCTATACCTGGCTAGTTACATTAGTCTTTTATAGTAAAAGTCAAATGAACTAAATTTACTTCAACCTTTTTGACATTTATTTAGTATTTTTCCGAAATATAACCTTTACAACCAAAGGGGGAGCAATGAGTTGTTAACTTTGGTTATACATTTTTAAATTAAGAGCTATAGCTTTGGAAAGCTATGGCTAAAACAAGATGACATTTAAGATTTCCGGACTTCCTACAGATAACAGCACTGAATATTAATGAAAAGTATTGGAAAGTATTTTATTTTTATGGGTTCTTTATTTACAAACAGAGAATCTTTTAGCACCTATGTAAGGCTTGTATTTGATGAATCTATTCAAATTGGTATTAAATCCATTACCATTGTGGCGATAGTTTCTACTTTCATAGGTGCTGTAACTGCTGTACAAACAGCCTACAATTTAGTGAGCCCGCTTATCGCAGATTACGTGATAGGCTTGATTGTTCGGGACATGACGCTTTTGGAGCTCGCTCCCACAATTACCGCTATAGTCTTTGCGGGAAAAGTAGGTTCTAATATTGCTGGGGGCTTAGGCACCATGAGAATAACAGAACAAATTGATGCCCTGGAGGTAATGGGGATTAACCCTGCTTCCTATCTGGTTTTGCCCAAAGTTGTTGCATCCATGATTATGTACCCTTTGTTGGTAATACTGGCTGCCTTTCTCTCAATCTATGGAGGATATTTAGCAGGAACATTGTCTGGGGTAATTACAGGGGAAGAATATATTTATGGTATCAGGGCTGATTTTAATGAATTTACCATCTCTTTTATGATGATCAAATCAGTCGTATTCGCCTTTTTGGTTGCTTCTATATCTTCCTATAAAGGATTTTTCACCAAAGGAGGCGCACTTGAAGTAGGAATTGCCAGCACCAGTGCTGTTACGAATAGTTGTATTGCTATATTACTGGCTGATTATTTATTAGCGCAGTTATTATTATAATGCCCCGAATTAAAAATGGCAAGGAAATATATACCTTGATATGTTACCGCCCCTCAGAGTCTCTCTTTTTAGAGGACTCTGGGGTGAGAGCAAAACACGGCTCTTTCGTATTAAAAATGCAAAGGAAGTACGGTACAATTGATTTAGGCACAGTTAATATTATCTTATTTTTTGTCTTATTAAAAATACTGAGGATAGCCCTCTAATACTATTCTTGAAATTTACGCTATCATAAAATGATTGAAATAAAAAATATACACAAGACTTTTAATGACGTACCTGTCCTGAAAGGCATTGATGGCATATTTAATAAAGGAAAAATGAACCTGATTATTGGCGCAAGCGGTACAGGAAAAAGTGTGCTTTTAAAATGTATTGTGGGTTTAGTGCCTCCCGATGAAGGGGCTGTGTTTTTTGACGGGAGAGATTTTACGCACGGAGATCGCGACCTCAGAACCGAGGTAAGGAGAGAAATTGGAATGCTTTTTCAGGGATCTGCTTTATTTGATTCTAAAACGGTAGAACAAAATGTGATGTTCCCATTAGATGTGCTGACCAAAATGCCCAAGGATGAAAAGCTGGACAGGGTAAATTTTTGTCTTAAAAGAGTAGGCCTGGAAAATGTAAACCAAAAGATGCCTTCTGAGATTAGCGGTGGAATGAAAAAAAGGGTAGGAATTGCGCGGGCAATAGTAAACAACTCTCAATACCTATTTTGCGACGAACCAAATTCTGGTCTCGATCCGCAAACAGCAATAGTGATAGATAATCTTATTAATGAGATCACAAAAGAATATGACATAACCACTATAGTAGTAACCCACGATATGAACTCTGTAATGGAAACGGGCGACTATATTATGTTTATGTACCAGGGAAATAAGCTTTGGGAGGGCAATAAGGAAGAAATACTGCATGCAGATGTGAAAGAGCTTAACGACTTAGTATATGCCTCTGATTTTATGAAGAAACTTAAGAAAAGCCTTTAATTCAGGTGAATTTCATTAAAACAAGGCACTAATCTGCATTCTACCTATATGTATAACAGCTTGATTGTTTGATTTTCTCCCTTCGTAATTAACACTGATCTGAAGGCCTTCCGCTACCCTTTGCTGCAAATTAAATGTCCAGGTATAGTTGCTTCCCGGCCGTAATGCCTCTAGGAGTTCATAACCAACGGGCGTATTTTCTTCTCCTTTAAAATCTATATCAATATATTTGAGTGCCAAATTAATAGTTCTTTTTGAAACCTGTGTAAATCTACATTCCAAACCGAAGGAATTAATTGTAGCGCTTTCTTGATTATCGTTAGCCTCTTCAAGCACATTTAGCTTATCTGCGTAAGAATACCTGGTAGTTAATCTAAAATTTCTCACAGGCAACCACTCGAATTCTGGATTCACTTCGAAATACTCAATCTGGTAATTTCTCCCTTCAAGGAAATCAGAGGAATTATAAAGCTCACCTTTAGCACCTCCTATTCGTAAATTATAATTTTTCCGGAAATTGATCCTTGAATTATACTGCAGCTCATTACTCTTTCGTGTATCAAAGCCATTAGTTAAGAGCTCCTTTCTTTCTGATACAACCAGTCCTGCGTCTAAACCAAACTTTGGGTTGGACCTGTTGTAAAATAATGTGGACCGCAGAGACTCTCTAATTGCCAAAAGGTTTTCGTCTTCAATTGCATTTGCAAATGGCAGGAAACGAGCAGCGGCATCATTATCAGTATGTTTTTTATCAATGCTCCAGGCTGTGACATTGGAAAATTTAGAAAAGAAGGACTTAAGCCCCCCCACAGATCGCCAATTTCTAGGCATCGAAAAGTTCAACCTGTAGTTCAGATTGCTTGAATAGGCAAGCAGGTATTCATCGGTAGGTACAAAAATTTTTATATAATTGCGTTCATCCGGATTTATTGCCTCATAAAATTCATAAATATCCTGGATCTCATCGTTATTATCATCCCTCCAGGTATGGGTACCCTCCCCTGTCGGAACTTTTAAAAACACAAATTCTCTGCGGGGCTCCTGTGCATTTGCTACAGCATAAGTAAGTTCAGACCTGACATGTTTATCAAATAAATCAGCAAACCAGTCCATACGACCCATTATAGTCTCTTCTAATTTTTTATCGGAAGTCTCCGATAAATTTTCCAGAGCACGATACGTAAGCGAAAAACTGATGTCATGATTATCAAACAAACTACTCTCAAAGATAAAATTGGTAGTCTCTGATTTAGATGCTAAGCTTAGTGCTCCGGCCACTGGTTCCTCATCTTCTCTGATGGTATAATTTAAGTTGAATCTGGTTGAAAGGGAATCATTACTTCTAATAAAAAATGTATGTGCATTGAAATTAAGCGGGATTGGTAGACCAGCAACAATATTTACCAGAGAATCCGTACTTGCTGAGCTAATTTCATTTTGTTCTATGCTGTATTGATAGCCAGGAACAAATATCTTGGAATTGTAAGAAACAGCTGCATCCATTTTTTTCCAGTCGGATGTATAATTGTTGTGATCGCTTTTTAAATAAAAAAGGTTTGATGACAATCTAAACCGGCCAAAAGACTGAGCAATATCTGCGTAATGTTGGTACCCATCTACCGCGTCTCCCCTCTTTCTTTTCACCATTCTATAACTGAGCAGGTTATTATAATCCTTAGCTATACCCATAGATATACTGAAAATATTTTCATTGAAACTTTTTATGGAATCTGCCGGAATGAAATTCCAATTTCTCTCAAACTCAATTTCACGGAACCTATCTATGGGTCTAAAGGTCTTTTCGTTGTATTCATAATCGAAACCGGCATTCCATTTATAGCCTTTCAGGAAACTTACCGGTCTTTCTTTACTGAGAAAACCTCCTTTATATGCTATCCCATTATCGTCGTCAGAATTTTGTTCTGAATACAGGTTGAGGTCATTATTGGAAAAAGCAACCTCAGAAAAAAAGGATTCGAATTCCGTTAATTGGACTTCTCCACCTACAGTAAGCATTCGCTTTTGCGAAGGAGTAGGTATGGCTATTACGGGTTCGTAGCTGCCCTGTGGCACACCATTAACCGGTGCCACCCATTCGTAAATCCTTCCGTTGACATTGCGGTCGGTAAGCCTGTAGTTTCCGTTCCCCGAACCGACTTCTGAGAATGAAACATCGAAAACAGCGCTATCGGAATTTGTGCTAAAAACATATACAGGAGACTGGCTCTCCAATGTATCTACTTGCTTATAAAGGATGAGGTTTGGATTATAGGGGATGCTGTCTACGCCCGAAATTACAGCTTGCTCTA
>CAMPJM010000097.1 GCA_946886805.1 uncultured Flammeovirgaceae bacterium
TTCACGCAAAGGTGGTTTCACGCAAAGTTCGCAAAGGCCATTTATGCGAAGAGCGCAGAGACACACTAATGAGCGATGACATCCCTATCGTTTCAATGTTTGCACGGCATCGAGATTTGGCGAGTCTAGTTAGAAGAGGGATGTCATCGCTAGTTATGGCAAAATGATGGCTTTTAGCCACGAGATTCTGTTGTTTAGTGAATTGCGGAAAATTGACAACTGGTAATTTCTGCCGCAAGCGATGACATCCCTATTGTTTCAATATTTGCACTGCATCGACATCTGGCGATTTTAGCTAGGAGAGGGATGTCATCGCTATAGTAAAATAATTTAAATTAGTGATGACAACTTGTTATCTTAGTGGATACATTATTAAGAGAAGAGAAAGTAATTTCTTGCAACCATCATTATTTCTGCAAAACAACCCAATCATACCAGCTATGTCTAAATATCTAGAAAAATTTCAATCTGGTAAATATTATCACGTATATAATCGGGCTATTGGTAATGATAATCTTTTTTATAGAACATCTAATTACAACCACTTTTTCAACTTATATCAAAATTTAATAAATCCTTTAGTTGAAACTTATTCTTACTGCCTGATTCCAAATCATTTTCATTTACTAATTAGAGTGTTAGATGAGCTGGTTGATCCTTCAGATGAGCTAAGTGAAGCGTTTCGAAAATTAAGTATTTCTTACGCTCAAGCTATCAACAACCAAGAAAATCGAAAAGGTTCTTTATTTATGAGACCTTTGAAAAGAAAGATTGTAGAGGAAGATTCTTATTTGACAAGAATAATGATATATATACATCAGAATCCTTATAATCATGGGCTACTAAATGATTATACCCAATATAAATGGAGTTCATATTCGACCATCCTAAGCAATTCGCCAACATTGATTAAGAGAAAAGAAGTATTGGAATGGTTTGGAGGAAAAGAAGAATTTGTTGACGCTCACCAACAAACAAGAAACCAGCAGGATTTGTCAAAATTTACCTTTGATTAATAAAAAGAAGAAGCCGGAATAAGAGCGGTAACACCCTTTTGATTAATCATTTGCGCCGGATTGACAAGAGGAGGTTTCGAACAGAAATAGCGATGACATCCCTATTGTTTCAATACTTGCACTGCATCGACAACTGGCGATTTTAGCTAGGAGAGGGATGTCATCGCTAGTTATAGCAAAATGATTGCTTAGCCCGAGATTCTGCTGTTTAGTGAATTGCGGAAATTGACAATTTATAATTTCGGTCGGTAGCGATGACATCCCTATTGTTTAGTCGTTTGCACTATTTCGACAACTGGCAATTTTGGTTAGAAGAGGGATGTCATCGCTCTCGGATACTTTTCTCCGCGGTCTTTGCGCTTTCCTTAATTGCTTTGCGTGAAACCTCGCCCATCCACCTTACAAACTTGCCAAGCTTTCTTCTAATGCTTTAATCTTTGCTTCAGCGTCAGCCTTTTTCTTGTTTTCAATTTCTACCACCTGTGGCGGGGCATTATTGACAAACCTTTCATTGCTTAGCTTTTTAGTGACAGCAATCAGAAAGCCTTTCGTATACTCCAGCTCTTTCGTCATGTTTTCTTTTTCCTTTTCTATATCCAGCTCTTGTTCCAGCGGAAGGAAAAACTCATCTGCCTGAACAACAAAACTCAAAGCTCCTTCTACTTTTTCGGTAACATATTCAAGCTTGTCAAGATTGGCAAGTTTCTTAATTGCGTCTTCGAAAACAGAAAAGTTCTTATTGTTCTGACTCTTTATCGAAAGCTGCAAGGCTGTTTTTGGCGATATTTGTTTTGCATTTCTAACATTCCTGATAGAAGTCACTACTTCAAATACTAAACCCGCTGTTTCTAATAATCTCTGGTCAAAGTCGCTTTTCTCTGGCCATGGAGAAATAACAATAGCATCACTAGCGTCTCTTTCTTTGATGCCATGCCAGATTTCTTCTGTAATAAATGGCATAAAAGGATGTAGGATTTTTAGCAGCTTTTCCAGAAAACCTATGGTGGCATCAAAGCTTGCTTTATCGATAGGTTGCTCATAAGCTGGTTTTACCATCTCCAGATACCATGAACAGAAATCGTCCCACACCAGTTTGTAAACTGTTAACAGTGCATCTGAAATACGGAATTTTGTAAAATGATCTTCCAATTCCACCAATACCTGGTTAAACCTCGCCTCAAACCAGGCTATTGCCGTGATATTTGAATCGCTGGATAACGTACTATCAACTTCCCAACCCTTGACAAGTCGGAATGCATTCCAAAGTTTATTATTGAAGTTTCTCCCTTGTTCGCATAGTTTTATATCAAACAATAAGTCGTTTCCGGCAGGAGAACTAAACAACATACCTGTCCTTACACCATCAGCACCATATTCTTTAATGAGGTCAAGCGGATTGGGAGAGTTTCCTAATGATTTACTCATTTTCCTGCCTTGCTTGTCCCTTACTATTCCCGTTAGGTAAACATTCTTAAATGGCTGCTGTCCGCGGAATTTGTATCCTGCAATAATCATCCTGGCAACCCAGAAAAATAAAATTTCAGGAGCGGTTACAAGGTCATTTGTTGGGTAATAGTAATTTATATCTTTATTTTCAGGATCTTTAAACCCGTCGAAAACAGAAATAGGCCAAAGCCACGACGAAAACCAGGTATCCAATACATCATCATCCTGCCTTAAATCCTGTAAGGTCAAAGAATTGTTTTTGCTTATTGTTTTAGCTTTTTCCAAGGCTTCTTCCGCCGTTGCTGCCACTACAATTTGACCTCCCGGCAAATAATACGCGGGAATTCTATGTCCCCACCACAACTGACGCGAAATACACCAATCCCTTACATTCTCCATCCAGGATCGGTACATGTTTTTGAACTTAGCAGGATGTAATTGAATATTGTCATTCAACACATTTTCTAATGCTGGTTTTACTAATTCCTCCATTTTTAGGAACCACTGCATAGAAAGCTTAGGCTCAATGACTGCGTCCGTTCTTTCAGAGTAGCCCAAATTATTTTTATAGTCTTCTATCTTTTGGAGGTAGCCTTTTTCATCTAATTCTTTGGCTATTTTTTTTCTTACTACAAACCTGTCCTCACCGATGTATAGCTGCGCTTTTTCATTTAGCGTTCCGTCGTCTGCTAATATATCTATTGACTCTAAATTATGTTTTTGTCCCAATTCATAGTCATTCAGATCATGAGCCGGAGTAACTTTAAGGCATCCGGTACCGAAGTCCATGCTTACATATTCATCCTCAATGATGGGTATGGGCCTGTTAATTAGCGGAACTATGGCTTTTTTACCTTTTAGGTGCTGAAATCGTTCATCATTTGGATTTATGCAGATAGCAGTATCTCCCAGGATAGTTTCCGGTCGGGTTGTGGCAATTGTAACCTTATCGCTGCTGCCCTCGATTTCATAGTCTATATAATAAAGTTTAGAGTTTACTTCTTTATAAATCACCTCATCATCAGACAGGGCTGTTTTGCCTTTTGGATCCCAGTTGACCATTCTGATGCCCCGGTAGATATAACCTTCGTTGTATAGGCTCACGAAAACTTCTATTACAGCATCTGAAAGATCTTTTTCCATAGTAAACCTGGTGCGATCCCAATCGCAGGATGCGCCAAGCTTTTTTAGCTGCTCCAAGATAATGCCACCATATTTTTCTTTCCATTCCCAGGCATGTTCCAGGAATTCTTCCCGGCTTATATCTTTTTTACTAATCCCTTTGTCCTGTAACATAGCAACAACCTTTGCTTCAGTAGCAATGGAAGCATGGTCCGTTCCCGCTACCCAACAAGCCTCTTTTCCCTGCATCCTGGCTTTACGAACAAGAATATCCTGAATAGTATTGTTGAGCATATGGCCCATGTGTAAAACCCCGGTCACATTGGGGGGTGGGATAACGATAGTATATGGTTCTTTTTCGGGATTCGGAGTAGATTTAAAGAAATTGTTTTCTAACCAAAACTTATACCATTTATCTTCTACTTCACTGGGATCGTACTTCGTTGAAAGAGCCATTGGGAATTCTATTGAAATTATTCTTTAATATAAAAAAACAGAGTGCAAATTTAATCAGAGTAGTCTGTAACTTCTAAAAAAATAAAAAATAAATGATTAATGGAGATAAATGGATCTGGGTTTCTAAACTATTGACCCTTAGATCTAGTACTACTTGTAGTACTTTACTTGTAATTCCCGGTTTTTTGAAATTAACGATCAACAATGTCTCACACAATTTATAAAAAAAACAAATCCTGGATTGACGTACCGGAAAATTCTGATTTCCCCATTCAAAACCTGCCGTTCGGAATCTTTGAAACTAGGAATAGGGATGCCAGGGCGGGTATTGCAATAGGAAGTTACATTGTAGACCTTTCGATGCTTCACGAAGAGGGGTTTTTGAATATGTTTGATGGCCCAATGAGCAAATATTTCCACCAGCCCTTTCTCAATGATTTTATTGGTCTGGGTAAAGAAATGACCAATTCGGTGAGGGAAAAGGTAGGTAATTTATTAGACGTGGAAAATTCTGTACTTAGGGATAATTTAAAATGCAAGGAGGCAATATTGGTTCCTATGTCTGATGCAAAAATGCTGATGCCTGTTAAGGTGGGGGATTATACAGACTTTTATTCCAGTAAAGAACACGCCACCAATGTCGGCACCATGTTTAGAGATCCAAAAAATGCGCTTTTGCCAAATTGGGCGCATCTGCCTGTAGGGTATCACGGAAGAGCGTCTTCTATTATACCATCTGGGGTTCCGATCCGCCGCCCAAAAGGGCAAACTATGCCTCCTGGAGCTGACAAGCCAAGTTTTGGGCCTACCAAGAGGCTCGATTTTGAATTAGAGCTGGCATTTATAACCGGTAAATCCACTGCTTTGGGAGAGTCCATCAGCACCCATAATGCAGAGGATTATATCTTTGGGTTTGTCATGCTTAACGATTGGTCTGCAAGAGATATCCAAAAATGGGAATATGTGCCGTTAGGGCCATTTTTAGCGAAAAGTTTTGGGTCGTCCATCTCTCCATGGGTGGTAACTTTAGACGCTTTGCAGCCCTTTCGAACCCCAGGACCTGAGCAATCTCCGCCTGTTTTACCATATTTAGAATTTTCGGGGGAAAAGAATTTTGACATCGCTTTGGAAGTAGGAATAATTCCTGAAAATGGTGAATATCAAAGGATTTGTGCCAGCAATTTTAAATACATGTATTGGAACGTTTGTCAGCAGTTGGCTCACCAGACTATAAATGGGTGTAATGTAAATATTGGGGATATGTATGCTTCCGGAACCATAAGTGGCCCAAGCCCTGATTCCTACGGCTCTATGTTAGAGCTTTCCTGGAAGGGAACTAAACCAATAAAAATGGCAGATGGCACCGAAAGAAAATTCATTGAAGATGGAGATACTGTAGTGATGAAAGGTTATGGTTTGAAAAGCGGCATTAGGGTAGGGTTTGGGGAGGTGCGCACACAGATTTTACCCGCAATCGATTAATTGTTGATTCAGGAAAGGCGCTCATTATTAATGTTTTCTTTCAAAACAAAAAATAGTTTCTTAACAGGATCACAATATTCATTAGCCATACTTTCATCTCAAATGAATTAAGTTGTATTTTGATCCTAAAATTTATCATTCAGTGAAAACCATTAATCCAAAAGAAGTTTCAGCAGTCGAGTTGCATGCTTACCTTTTAGGCACAATTGTTCCACGTCCTATTGCTTTTGCGAGTACAATTGACACAAATGGCAATGTCAATTTAAGCCCTTTTAGCTATTTTAATATTTTCGGAACCAATCCTGCCACTTTAATTTTCTCGCCCGCCAGAAGAATTCGTGGAAATACCAACAAACACACCCTTGAAAATATCAAAGAAGTGAAAGAGGTGGTCATAAATATGGTGAATTTTGATATGGTGGAGCAGATGTCGTTGGCCAGTTCAGAATATGACAAAGGGATAAATGAATTTTTAAAAGCAGGCTTTACGCCGGTAGCATCTTTAATGGTAAAGCCGCCGAGGGTAAAGCAATCTCCGGCTTCTTTCGAATGTATAGTCAAAGATGTTGTTGAAACGGGCACAGAAGGTGGGGCGGGTAATTTGATCATATGCGAGATAGTTCTAGTCCATATAGATGAGAATATTCTAGATCAGGAAAATAAGGTAGATCCTTATAAACTAGATGCTGTAGCTAGGATGGGCGGAGACTATTATTGTCATGTCCATAAAGATTCCATTTTTAAAATTGCTAAACCTACCCGCTTCCAGGGAATAGGTTTTGACAAGCTCCCGGAATTTATTCTTCGGAGCAACGTGCTAACAGGAAATAACTTGGCCAGATTAGCTGGCATTGAAATTCTACCGACGCCCGAAGAGGTGAAAAATTTCAGCACTACTAAACTATATAAAGAACTTGAAGCGGATCGCTTTAATAATATGGACGACTTTAGTCTGGTTATTCATAAAATTGCGAAAAAATACTTGGAAACAGGTGATATCGAAACCGCATGGCTTTTGTTGCTACAGTTAAGAAATGAAAACGTTCTCTAATTTTTTGAATTTTTGAATTTCGATAGCCTATTTTTTGTCATGCTGAATTCACTTTGTGGGAGGGTGAATGACAATGGTTCCTGCTTTGCTAAACCTCGTCAAGCTTTGTTTTAGCATTGCTGATAGTTATTTAATAGGTATTGTGAAATAAGTGGAGAAGGTTTGGTAAACCTTTCTCGATCGCTAAAGCTTTACCAAACTTAGATCCGCCAACTGGCGGACATGGTTTAGTAAAGCAGAGCTCCTTCCAACATCTCGCACAACGTGTCATGGGTAGGCCCTGTCGCATGACAAACAGAAGATTTAAAAAGTTCAACACACAAGTCTAAAAGCAATTTCTCTGATGTTTTTATCATACTTAATAACTACCCCAAATGTTCACTATCGGTCAATAGTGTATAAAAGTGAACAATTTTAAGTTCTTAAAGAAACTTGTTTAAAATGTAAGTTTCTGAATAACAGTGTCTTGTATTTTTTGGCATATGTTTGGTTATAATCTGAACGTCAACAATTTTAAATTAAAATATAGAAATCATGAATGCAACTTTGAAAAACCTAAAAAACTATTTCAGTCTAGCCCTTTGCTTAAGCTTGTTAACCGTTGTTTATAGTGCCTCCTATGCAAATGTAACAGAAGATAAAACAACTTTGAAGGCGCGTGAAGCTGTAGAAAACGCAAGCCCTGATGATTGGATGGCCTATGCCAAAAATGCAGAAAAATGTATCAAAAAGAATGTAAATCTCAAAGAAGCTGCAGAATGGCTTGATAAATCAATTTCTATTAAAGAAACCCCTTATAATTTTAAAGTAAAGGGACTTTACTATGAAAAAAACAATCTGCCTAAAGAAGCTTTAAAATGCTATGTAAAAAGTCTACGTCTGGGTCTGGAAACTGACATTAATTATACCGATAGCGATACACAATTGAAAGTAAAAGAACTGTTGGACAAAGCTTAAAACAGCTTAAGACTATTACCTTTTATATTGAAAAAAATAAAAAAGCCTGCGATGCAGGTTTTTTTTATGAGGTTAGCCCAAAAGCAAATTCAATTTCTCCGGGCTCAACGGTTTTACAATGTAACCATCGATATTAAATTTCTTGGCCTTTTCAATGTCCTTATTGGCATTTGAAGAAGTTAACATTACAATTTTCATCGGCTTCTTATGGAGATAAGGAATTTTTTCAAGAGCTTCCAAAAATTGAAACCCATCCATTACTGGCATATTTATATCTAGAAATATCAAATCAGGACAATCGGCCCCCTTTTCTTTATTGCAACAATGCTCACAGATGAAATCTAAAGCCTCTTCGCCATTTTCAGAGACATGTACCTGATCAGATAGGTTCATATCTTGTAAAGCCATTTCGCTTAGGAAATTACTCACAGAATCATCATCAATCAAGAGAATTTTTCGGAAATGCTTGTTCATTAGGAAAATAAAAAAATGTAATGAAATTAAAAAATATATAATTATTATAATTATATTTAAATTTCTCTTCTATAACGATTGGTGTGGACTTAGGGTTTAAAAATATGCTGTCAGAAAAGAGAGAATTTAGTCTGATTTGGAATTTATTTTTTAAATGGAAATAAATGATCCCTATTATTACAGAGAAAGATCTGTATTGAGATTGTTGGACGGAAATATGCAATTTATTGGGGAACCATATTGCTTTTTATATGTGTTTTTATCTTACAAGGATTCGCGATAATTTAAACCCATATCAGTGATAAGAAATCTTTTTATTTTAATCCTCCTTTTTTTAACTTTTGATGGGCTTTCTCAAAATACCTCTGATGAAGTATATTTTCCGGAAAATCCTACAAGTAGCTATTCCACTGTAGACGAAAGCAGGGCAAGCCACACAATTTTAATCGAAAAGGCTGACGAATATTTTAATTTAAGTTCTTATGACGAGGCGATCCATTTGTATGATAAAGTAATCCAGGAAAGCCCTTATAACGAACTTGCTTATTTTGGCAGAGCAAATTGTCGTGAACGATTGGGAAACGTTGAAGGTGCGTTGGCAGATTATCGGATCGTTCATCATTTAGCTCCTGAAATGAGCGAAGCTTTTTTTAACTGTGCCCTTCTCGAATTTAATACCGGGGATTTTAAAGCCGCTATCCCTTTGTTCGAAAAACTTCTAACCCTTAAACAAGGCCCCACTCAAGCAATCTATTTTCAGGGTGTTCAATATAGTCAAAATGCTACACCTAGCTTGACAGGTATTTCTTCAATGGCAGGGGATAGGGAGAAATTAGTTTACCATTATCTTGGAAAATGTTATGAAGGCTTAATGGATTATGAGCAAGCTGAGATTTATTACACAAAAGCGCTATCAATTCAGCCCTCTGCCGGAATTTATCTTAATAGGGGCATTCTGAGGAACAAATTTAACTTCAATAAATCCGCAATTGAAGATTTTCAACAAGCTTTGGCTTTAGAGCCTCAAAATAGCTTGGCGCTGTACTGGTTATCTATTGTTGCGCAGGAAACAGGAGATGATAGTTTAACCATCGCTGCTTTAGATAAAGTTATTATGGGAGACCATGTTTTTCCGGAAGCTTTTATACATAGAGGTTTTTTAAAGTATAAAGCAGGAGACTACAAAGGTGCTATTAGAGATTATACGAATGCGATCAATTTGACACCTTCACTTGCGGAGGCTTTTATAAAAAGAGGATTAGCCAAAGAGAAATTATCGGACTATAAAGGTGCGATCAAAGATTTTAATAGTGCTATTAAACTTGATAAGAATAACTCTGCAGCTTTTGAATATCGTGGAAATACGTATTTCAAACAGAAAAATTATGAAGCCGCTGTTAGGGATTATAACTATTCTATTAAACTTGACCAAGAGAACCCAACGCTGTATTATAACCGGGCGCTTGCCAGAAATAATATAGATCAAATCAAAGGAGGCTCAGAAGTTTGCGTTGACCTTCAGAAAGCTATTGAGCTGGGAATGGAATTAGCAAATACTACTCTTAAAAGCCTGTGCAAATAAGAACACCCGTTCCTATTTACTCAGGGAAGAACCTGGGATCAAACGGAAAAGTTGGGGGGTAAATATCAAAATATTATTTCTATTGAAAAAAGGAGTCCTAAATCACAGGTAAAGTAAAGGGATCCCGGAATTGCATCCGGGAACGTGCTTCTATTTATTAGTCTGGTGTAAGGATCATTCTACCTTTTCAGAGTTTTGCTGTGGTTTAAATAACTGAAAACAACCCATAACACACGTTCCTGGACCTGTTCCGGGATCCCTCAAAACTACAGGCAAAATTTCTGCGCTCTTCCGGATTTGCCCCAAAGGGGATGCCTATGGCACAATCCGGAAGCCCTAACTTAGGATTTGTAATCCTATTACACAAGTCTATAAAAATGCATTGCAAATGTTGCTTTAATTAGGACGAGATTACAAATCCCGACCAGCGGTTCAATTTAATAGCAGACGTAAATATTGTATCTCTGTTCAATCATCTATTCTCTATGTTTCGGAATTGCAACAAGTTCAACGACCATAATTTGAAAATCAGTTTATGGATTTCCTGTTTTTTACATGATCTTGGGGTGGACAGACACTAGCGGGATGAATTAAAAAAAGGGAGCTTGCATAGATCACAACCTCCCTTTACTTATTCGAATAGCTATCAGAAAGCGAGTGCAAACGTTTGCTTTATTTCTTCAATGTTGTTATCCATCAATGGCTTATTAATGCATATTACATTTCGATCAGCACATTGCTTTTCTTTTCCCTTGGGTTGGATATAGGCAGAAAGGAGGATAATATAAAGCTGGTCCATGTCAATTTGTGGATGTGATTTTAGATATTCTACAAAATCCCAACCTCCAAAGTCTGGCATTTGAACATCACAAAATACTAACAACGGGAAGATTGAATTCTGAAAACCTGAATCGGCTAAATGAGTTTCAATAAAATCTATTGCTTCTTTCCCCGAACATTTACTATAAATTTTTTCTTCAGGAAAGAAGTCTTTTAATAGCCATCGGTTTAACTGAAGCGTGGTTTTATTGTCATCAATCAATAATATAGTTTTTATTTCATCCATTATTTTTAAGGTAGATTTTGCTTAGTACATTGT
>CAMPJM010000098.1 GCA_946886805.1 uncultured Flammeovirgaceae bacterium
TTTTCTTTTCGGTGCATTTCTTCCTGCGTCGCAGATAGCTCTTCCATATTTTGTCGCATTTCCTCTTCCTGAGCCTTCATTTCCTCAGCCATTGTTTGGGCTTCAACCAATAATTTTTTGGTCATTTCGTTGGTTTGAACTGCTGAAACCGCAGATGCAACAAACTCGCCCACTTTTTCCAGGAACTCTATCTGATAGCTTTCATAATTTATAAAGCTTGCAATTTCGATCAATGCCTGCACCTCATCGTTATACTTCATCGGAACAATGAGCAATGTTTTGGGCGTAGCGTCTCCCAGTCCGGAGGTTATATTTGCGTAACCCGCTGGTATTTCCTTAAGAAATATTGTCTGAGCTTCAAAATATGCCTGACCTATCAAACCTTCGCCCGGTTGAATTTTTTTGTTGATGTATTTTTTTCTGTTGAAGGCGTAGCAAGCTATTAAATCGATCGATTTATTATTTTCATTGTCTGTATTTACCAGAAATAATCCCCCTTGCTGCGCTTTTAAATATTTTACTAAAAACACCAAAGATTCGAATGCAAGCACCTCAACATTTTCCTGATGATTTCGAATAAGTTCAGAAAATTCGGCCAATCCTTTAGTTACCCATTGACGTTGTACCTCATCAGCCTTCACCTTTTTCATCTTGTCCCTCATTTTCACTAAGGAGCCAGCAAGATTGTTGTGATTTAATTCAATATTTTCAGTGTTAAGACCTTCCCAATTGACATCATACTCACCTACTGCAATATGATTTACAAAATCAGCTGCCTTTTTAGAATTTTCAATATATCCTTCAATCAAATTGTATTCATTGCTGATATCTGATGCGGTACCGGGATCAAAATTATATTTCCGGTTATTTTGCTCCAGTTCAATGAACAGCTCTTTTCGCTTCTTAGCGGCTCTTTTTAATAAATAAACAATGAAAAAGATTGTGGGGGCACTGATTAAGGTCAGGATAAGCATCATCCAAATACTGCTTGAAGAAGCGGTTTGATATTCGTCCCTTGCTTCCTTTGTTATTTTATTTTCATATTCAGAAAGGCTTTTAAAAAAATTCTGGTAGGTAAACCATGCTTGATATCCTTTATCCTCTATTATCATTACCCGCACCAGTGAGTCTTGGCCATTATCAATCGCATTAATTACCGAATTACAATATTCGATGTAATTATGCATCGCCACCTTGAGAACCGGCAGTTCTTTAGGTTGGTGATTTTGGATATCCAATAAAACCTGAAGACTATCGAAGGTTTTATCAGTTTCCTTTATTGCACCTGTATAATGTTTAAGATGAGTTGCATCTTTGGTAATTGCATAAGCTCTCAGTCCTAAATCAATAGCTTGTAAATTATTAAGTATGAAATCGGCTCTTACCAAGGTTTTCTCACTAAGTTCCAACTGCTCTGTAGTGTTGATCATAACTTGTCGGTTGTGCACAACCAGAACAGTACTTATTATTATGAGTACTAAAATTAACCCTGCAAGAAATGCAACTGCATTATTTCTTAAAGTCCCTTTCATTGTTATTTTATTAAACCTGAATAATGAGGAATGGTATCAAGAACTAATACCCCTTCCTAATTAAGTGTTTATAAAAATAATACTTAATCTCGAACTTAGTTAATTGCAAATTTTTAAAGGATATATTCTGGAGTACACAAAAGCGTCTTTTTTTACTATTTCTTCAACAATTCAAATATTTTGATAAGCATTATCCATTATCCGAATCGGAGGTTTAAAAATAACCATGGGAATATGGCGACAGAAGGCTTATTTTTTTGTTTTAGACCTATTTAGTTCTTAATTGATTTTCATTAATCACACAAGTAATATTTCGCATAAACAAAATTGTATTTCGCTCATTTCGATATTAGAACTCCAATGAAGCTTGAAGAGATGAAACCCTGCAATAATGTTCTACATAAGCTTTCAACTACTTCTGATGTTCTTAAATCGTGGTAAAAATCCTGCTATAAATCCCAATAAAGGTAAAAATGCACAAATTTGGAAAACGAAATAGATACTGGTAACATCAGCCAGCTTACCTAAAACAGCAGAACCAATCCCTGCCATTCCAAAGGCAAACCCAAAAAATAATCCTGAAATCATGCCTACTTTCCCTGGAACCAATTCCTGAGCAAAAACAAGAATTGCTGAAAATGCAGATGAAAGAATGAGTCCAATAAGAACACTTAAAACGCTGGTCCAAAACAGGTTAGCGTATGGCAACATGAGGGTAAAAGGAGCAACACCTAAAATGGAGATCCAAATAACATACTTCCTTCCGATTCTATCACCTAAAGGTCCGCCTGCAAATGTGCCCGCAGCAACGGCAAAAAGAAAAATAAATAGATGTATCTGGGCATTTTGAATAGAAACACCAAACTTATCAATCAAGAAGAAGGTGAAATAGCTGGTGAGACTGGTCATGTATATATACTTGGAGAAGATCAACACCAGTAGAATTGCCAGAGATTTCTTGACTGTTTTTGGGGATAAAGCGACCCCGCCATTTTCTCCGGCATTTTTCTTCTTTTTCAACCTATGGGTATTGTTTTTATACCAGGTTCCGACATTATAAAGAATAATAATAGCCAATAGTGCTGCAATTGTAAACCAAATTATGCTGAATTGCCCTAAAGGAACAATAATAAGGGCAGCCAATAATGGGCCTATTGAACTCCCGGCATTGCCGCCTACCTGAAAAAGCGACTGAGCCATTCCGTGCTTTCCCCCGGAAGCCATGTGCGCAAGGCGAGATGCTTCAGGATGAAACACCGCAGAGCCCATGCCTATCAGCGCTACAGATACCAAAACCATGGGGAACGAATGAGCCTGGGACAGAAAAACTAATCCAACTAAAGTAAATGCCATTCCTATAGGCAATGAATAAGGTTGCGGCTTTTTATCCGTATACCTGCCAACCACAGGCTGCAAAATAGAAGCAGTAAGCTGAAAGGTAAAGGTTATAAATCCGATCTGGGTAAAATTTAAAACCAGCGATTCTTTAAGTAAGGGATAAATAGAGGGAATGAGTGACTGGATTGTATCATTTAACAAATGCGAAATACTCAAGGCAATTAAAACTGGGAAAACAGTTTTTTCTGCAATTTTATTGACCTCATTTCCGGTTTTTCCTTCTGTCAATGTCTCCATTACCTGATTTAATATTTTGTAATACTGAAATTCAAGCTATGCGTAAGCGCACCTTTATAATAGCCGCACCCAGCTTGCAAACCGCCACAAAATTAGTTGTAAATATTATGGATACTGTTAACCTTTTGATATTTTTTTGTTCTCTTTTACGACTAATGTCTGTAAGTGAAAATAAGATAAGGCAAGGAAATACTATTTGTCTTCAAACAAGTTAAATTCATCGTAGCTTACTCAAATACTTGAAGGAAAGAAAGCATAAACCCCATATTTTCAATTTTAGTCAAATTTATTTGCATCTTTTGTAACTTTCGTGGCATTTTGTTAAAAAAAAGCTAATCAATAAAGCTATTATTTTTAACAGAGACAATTCTTTTGTAAATTTGGTACTTTAACATCAATTTGAAGAAAATATATGGATGCTCCTGTGAACAACGCTGCCCAACAATTTAAAAATCTGGTGGGCCTGAAATTTGATATGTACAACAGCCTTTTTACCTCTCTGCCATTTTTGAGAGTGGAAAAGACGGGTGTTTTATTATCGTTGTTTCTGTTGCATTGTGAGGAAGGGTACAAGAAAGGCCAAAGTCCAAGGGACATCATCACCTCTTTTCTGGATCAATATACTTCATTGGAAACGGAGCAGGACCGAAATGACTTGCTTTTCAGATTTATCCAGTATGCTGAACGTCAGGTGGTACTGTTTGATGCGCTGGAAGATGCTGCTTTTGCTGAAATCAACGATATGAAAGGCGTTGGTACGTTAAAACACCTTCAGTCTGAAGTTGTGGCATCAAAGGCAGAGGAAAAACTTGCAGAGAAATTAAAAGATTTTTCGGTAAGGCTTGTTTTGACCGCTCATCCTACCCAATTCTACCCGAGCACTGTGCTTGGCATCATAAACGATCTTTCCCGAGCATTGGCAAGTAACAATACGTCCCTTGCCAATACCTACCTGGAACAATTAGGAAAAACTCCTTTTTTCAAAAAGGAAAAGCCAACACCACTTGATGAGGCAGGAAATTTAATCTGGTTTCTTGAAAATGTTTTTTACCAGGCATCAGAGCAAATTTATACGTTTTTAAAGAGTCAATTCCCTGCTTCTGTAAACCCAAACAATGAGATAATACGAATGGGATTTTGGCCGGGTGGCGACCGGGATGGCAACCCATTTGTACGGGCAAATACAACCTTAAAAGTAGCAGATGCGCTCAGGGCCAGTGTTATTAAAAGTTATTACCTTGATGTTCGTAAATTAAAAAGGAGACTCACATTCAAGGGGGTAGATCAACTGTTAGCAGGCCTGGAATCGAAATTATACAAAAACCTGTTTCTACCAGAGCAAAGAATTGAACTTTCAAAAAGTGATATTATCCAAACCCTTACTGAAATCAGGGAGATCCTAAAAAGCAGTCATAACAGTTTGTTTTTGGATCTGGTAGATAAGCTTATTAATAAAGTAGAATTATTTGGATTGTATTTTGCTTCTCTGGATATCAGACAGGATAGCTCCGTACACTATGATTTGTTGAAAGAGATCTCAGAAAAAACGGATGCACTTCCTGATAACTATATGGAACTTTCAGAGGAAGAAAAAATAGATTTACTTCTCAATGTAAAAACTGAAGTACAGCCATCTGCTGTGGATAATGAAATATTCCAGGATACTTTATATACCATCAATGCAATTAAATTAATACAGAAAAACAATGGCGAGAAAGGGTGCAACCGCTATATCATCAGCCACAGCACAAGTGCCATCAATATCATTGAGGTTTATGGTTTATTTTTAATGTGTGGATGGGAAAAAGACGCGCTTCCTATCGATATAGTGCCGTTGTTTGAAACCATCGACGATTTAAAAAATGCAGGCGGGGTAATGAAAACCCTGTATGAAAATGAAACATACAGAAAGCATCTTAACAGCAGGGACAATGTGCAAACCATTATGCTGGGCTTCTCTGATGGGACAAAGGACGGGGGATATTTAATGGCAAACTGGAGTATCTATAAGGCCAAAGAAGAATTAAGCCTGATATCTAAGGCTTATGATATACAGGTGGTGTTTTTCGATGGGAGAGGAGGACCTCCTGCGCGGGGCGGAGGTAAAACACATCAGTTTTATGCTTCCATGGGAAAAAACATTTCCAATAAGGAAATCCAACTGACTGTACAGGGACAAACAATCAGTTCCAATTTTGGAACAATCGATTCTGCTCAATTTAATATTGAACAGTTAATGCATGCCGGTATTAGCAACGCACTTTTTTCTACAAGAGAAACTACCCTTACAGCGGAAGAAGATATTTTGTTAAAAGACCTGTCAGATGAAAGCTACAATGCCTATAAAGCGTTAAAGACCCATCCTGAATTTATTGAATATCTTAATTTTATTAGTCCCTTACGGTATTATGCTGAAACCAATATTGGCAGCAGGCCGTCGAAAAGAAAGTCGGGGAAATTGAATCTTGATGATTTGAGAGCCGTGCCTTATGTAGGATCCTGGAGCCAGTTAAAACAAAACTTGCCGGGGTATTATGGCGTGGGTAAGGCTTTTGAAAAAATGGAGGAAGCAGGAAAATGGAATGAGCTTAAAGAACTCTATAAAAGGTCTTTGTTTTTCAAAACCATGCTGGATAATTGTGAAATGGCAATGAATAAATGCTTCTTTCCTTTAACAGCTTACCTGTCCGACCATCCTAAATATGGTGAGTTGTGGAATTTAATGTATGAAGAGTTTGAAAGAACCAAAAAATACCTTCTCATGCTAACTGGTGCCTCTGATTTGATGGACGACAAACCTGTGGATCAGCTTTCTATTCAAATGAGGCAAAGAATTGAAATGCCTTTGGTCACCATTCAGCAGCATGCTTTAACGAAAATCAGGGAAATAGAAGAAGCAAATTCTGATGACCCTAAAAAGCAAAGTTATGAGAAGATGGTAATGCGTTGTTCTTTCGGGATTATAAATGCTGAAAGAAATTCTGCTTAATTTCTCTATGACGAATATTGAAAAAATAAAAGAGCCTGGTATTAGTTAAGGAAACTTACACACCAGGCATTTTCTGTTGGTTGCAAATAATAGAGTATAATAGTAATTTCACGGACGATTTTTTGGGACAAAGTAATCCTGAATGATCTTTTCAGTAAGAATATTTTGCTCTGATAATATAATAAGTGAAGTAAAAATCAAAAACCATATTCCTTTGAAGAATTTATTAGTTTTAATTATTGCCGGTATAGTGTTGCTTGGTTGTAGTAAAAAGCGAGATACCGAAAGAATTTTAGTGTTTTCAAAAACTGCCGGATTCCGTCACGAATCGATTAAAGATGGAATTCTGGCATTGCAAAAGCTGGGACAGGAAAAAGGATTTGAAGTAGATACTACAGAAAACTCCTTGTATTTTGTTGAAGATAGTCTCCGTAATTATAGTGCGATCGTTTTTCTAAACACGACAGGTGACGTTTTAACCCACAGACAGCAAAAAGAATTTGAGCGCTACATTCAGGCAGGAGGAGGTTTTGTGGGGATACATTCGGCCACGGATACCGAATATAGCTGGCCATGGTTTGGAGAGTTGGCGGGCGCTTATTTTAATGGCCATCCTGCTATCGCAGAGGCTACATTAAATGTAGTAGACAAAAATCATCCATCCACTGAGATGCTGCCAGAGAAATGGGAAAGGACCGACGAATGGTACAACTTCAAGTCAATAAGTCCATCTATAAAACCACTCATTAAACTTGATGAATCTACCTATGAGGGCGGAACAAATGGTGACAACCATCCTATCGCATGGTATCATGAATTTGATGGCGGAAGAGCGTTTTATTCGGGACTTGGCCATACTTCAGAAGCTTATTCTGACCCTTTGGTGTTGGAACATTTTTATGGAGGAATAAAATATGCCATTGGAGAAAATAAACTATTGGATTATTCAAAAGCACATACGGTTAAAATGCCTGAAGAAAGCAGGTTCATTAAAATAGTATTGGACGAGAACCTTGATGAGCCAATGGAACTTGCTGTCGATGACAACGGTAGGGTATTTTTTGTTGAACGAAATGGTGCTTTAAAGCTTTATGATCCGGAGGTCAAAGAAACAAAAGTTGTTAAAAATTTCGCGGTCTATTCCGGCCATGAAAATGGATTATTGGGAATCACTTTGGACCCACTTTTCAATAAGAACGGATGGGTGTACATTTTCTATTCTCCTACCAGTGCAGGTTCAATACAAAGAATCTCCAGGTTTCAGATGGTGGAAGATTCTATCCTTGATCAATCAGAAAAAGTTTTATTAGAAATTCCGCTTCAAACCGAGGAATGTTGTCACTCAGGAGGCTCTCTGGCTTTTGGTCCTGATGGTAACTTGTTTATTTCTTTAGGAGATAATACCAATCCGTTTGCTTCTGATGGCTACGCTCCGATTGATGAACGGGAAGGAAGGCAAGCCTGGGATGCTCAAAGGACTTCTGCCAATACCGATGACCTCAATGGAAAGATTTTAAGAATTCATCCTGAAAATGATGGTACTTACACCATTCCTGCGGGCAACCTGTTTCCAAAAGACGGTTCGAAAGGAAGGCCAGAAATCTACGTGATGGGCAACAGGAATCCATTTAGAATATCTATAGATCAACGGACAAAGTTTCTTTATTGGGGAGAGGTTGGACCAGATGCAGGGAAAGACAGCATTTTTGGTCCGCGAGGGCATGATGAGATAAACCAAGCCCGAAAAGCAGGCTTTTTTGGCTGGCCTTATTTCATAGGCGACAACAAACCCTATCGTGAAAGAAATTTTAGTGACAGCACTACGGGAGATTTGTTTAATGCAGAAGCCCCTATTAATAATTCTGTTAATAATACAGGAATAAAAAGTTTACCTCCAGCTCAGAAGGCCCTTATTTATTACCCTTATGCTGAGTCGCCCGAATTCCCTATTGTTGGAAAAGGAGGAAGGAACGCTATGGCAGGCCCTGTTTACTATTTTGATGATTATGAGGACTCTCCTGTAAAATTCCCTGAATATTACGATGGAAAGCTGTTCATCTATGATTGGATGAGAAATTGGGTTATGGCGGTCACCCTTAGTGAAGAGGGTGATTTGGTGGATATCGAAAAGTTTCTGCCCGGATTATTGTTTGACAAACCTATGGACATGCAGTTTGGCAAAGACGGCGCTTTGTATATGTTGGAATACGGTACCTATTGGTTTGCCCAAAATGAAGACGCCAGACTTGTGAAAATTGAGTATGCTGCGTCTAATCGTAAGCCAATAGCAAATGTTAAAGCAGATATTACAGTTGGAGCATCTCCTCTGGAGGTCACTTTTTCCGCCACCGAATCATTTGATTATGACAAAAATGATAAGCTTGAATATAAGTGGTATTTTACTTCTAAAGATGAAGTGCAATCTGAACAAGCAAAGCCAACATTTACTTTTGAAAAGCCAGGGATCTATAATGTGGTGCTGGAGGTTTCTGATAGTGAAGGAGAAACTGCTTCCACGGAAGTAGAAATAAAGGTAGGCAATGCGGTACCCGAGATAAGCCTTTCCTTTGAAGGAAATTCGACATTCTTTTGGGAAAATGATGAGAAGAAGTACACTATTTCAGTATCTGATAAAGAAGACGGCAGCACAACTGATGGTTCTATACCAGCGGGCGACGTAAAAGCTTATTTCGATTACCTTGAATTGGGATCTGATAAGACTTTAATAGCACAAGGGCACCAAATAAACACGACTCATCCCGGCTTGTTATTGATAGAAGCAAGTGACTGTAAAAGCTGCCATGCACTCGACAAAAAGTCTGTTGGACCTAGCTACGAGGCAGTTGCAGAAAGATATAAAGGCGAGGATGGCGCTGTTGAAAAGCTTGTCTCTAAAATTATACAGGGAGGAAGCGGCGTATGGGGAGAAAATGCTATGTCAGCTCACCCACAGATTTCGAATGAGGATGCTACGGAGATGGTAAACTATATTTTGTCCTTAGGTGATGAAGCGGCCAATACTTCGATACCCCTGCAGGGTAGTGTGGCAACAAATAAAGGATCGGAAGGAATATACATCTTCAGTTTAGCCTATACCGACAAGGGAGCCAATGGGATTGATCCAATTACCGTTAAAAAAGAACATATTCTTCAGGCACCACGATTAAGAGCTGTGGATTATGATGGTGCTGAAAATATGCGAAAAATGAGAGAAGAAAGCGGCAATTACCTTGTTAAAGCACCGGAAAGTAACAGTTTCTTCTATTTTAATGATGTGGACCTGACCGAAGTAAAGAAATTGATCATTAAAAATAAGGGAGTAGGCGCTTCTGGTCAGTTGGAAATACGTCTCGACAAGGAAGATGGGAGGTTATTAGGTGCCATTAAAATCAATGATGGAGGTTTTAAAGAAGTCCCAGTTTCGCTTCCCGATGTGAACGGAAAACATGATCTCTACTTTGTTTTCGAATCAAAAGGTGATCTTAGTTCGAGAAGGACATTAGATGTAGAGTGGATTTACTTTCAGAGATAATGTCTGAGTATTGCATTTTAGCGTAAAAATCTTTTTTAGAATTGAAATATGGCTGGAGTTCAAAAGAAAGAAATATTATCAGGGTGGGGGAACATACCAAAGTCTCCCTGCCTGGTGGCCTATACCAGAGACGAGTCTGACATTATGCCTTTTCTTGCAGAAGAATCTATCATTTCCAGAGGTAAGGGTAGGAGTTATGCGGATCAGGCGACAAATGCCAATCGCCATGTATTGAAGATGGAAAAAATGAACCATTTTCTGAACTTCGACGAAGAGAATGGGATATTGGAATGTGAAGCAGGGGTTACTTTGGCTGATATAATTCACTATTTAGCCCCTAGAGGTTGGTTTCCTCTCATCAATCCTGGAACCAAACATGTTACCCTGGGTGGGGCGATAGCCAATGATATCCATGGAAAAGCACATCATGTTGATGGATCATTTATTAACTGTGTAGTCAGTTTTACAATTTTGCTTGCTGATGGTCGCATTCTTACTGCCAGCAGAGAGGAGAATCAGGATTTGTTCTTTGCTAATTTTGGAGGATTGGGGCTATTAGGTTCTATCTTAACGGTGATAATCCGGCTTAGGAAAATAGAAACAACCTACTTTACCCAAAAATCTATAGTAGCAAAAAATCTGGATGAGATGCTTCAGGCGATTGAGGAAGCTGATAAAGATTATGCTTATTCCGTGGCCTGGATAGATTCGTTAATCCGTGGAAAAAATATGGGAAAGGGAGTGCTGGTTGTTGGAAATGCTGCCAGGCTATCTGACCTTCCACCTAAGTTGAAGGAAAAGCCATTATTTGTTTCGGGGAAACCCAAAGCAAATGTGCCTTTTTATCTCCCTTCTTTTGCCCTGAATACATTTACCGTAAAAATTTTAAATAAGTTAATTTATATAAAGCAAAATTCAGGTGCTGGAATAGCCCATTATG